>JAGHSL010000163.1 GCA_018065885.1 Candidatus Limimorpha equi | reverse complement strand
GGCATCATCGCTGGCATGTTTGAGTTCTTCACCAAGGACTGCCTTTTCAATTATGATGAATTTACGATTGAAATGGCGAAAATCGATTCCTTGCGTTTCTATGCCCGCGACAACAATGAAATCATTCCCGTCAACGGCACGCTGGAAAAACTGAAAGGCCATCTTCTGATTGACCACGGCGACAACAAATCGAGCCGTTACGAAACGCCTGATTTCCCGAAGTTCTTCAGTGAATCCAACGCTTACAAATTTTACCGTCATATTAATAGCGGTGTATTCAATCCGGGCAATGTCGATACGCTTGCGACTGTCGATGATTTGGAAGGCAAGTTTTATTATTACTTGTATCCTTTTGAAATAGACAGCCTTACCGACCTCACCATGGAGCATGTGTCGTTCAATGGTGAACTTGTTTCGGGCGGCATTTTCCAACGCATCGAGGAACCGCTTGTGGTGATGGACGATTATTCCTTGGGCTTCGACCACCGCATTGGAACGGATGACAACGATTCCTATCCGATGTACGATGGTTCGGGACGTTTCCACCAGCATATTCACCTATCCGAAAGCGGTTTTTATGGCATTGGAAATCTTGATTATCAGACGGCTGCGTTCAATTCCGACCGTTTCATGTTCTATCTCGATTCCGTAACAGCCATCACGAACCAATTCAAGATGCAGCCCCTTGCCGATGGCACGAAATTCCCGGTGGCTTCGGCAAATGCCTTGAAAATGAAGTGGGATGTCTTTAAGCCTGAGCTGACGACGGAAACCATTGATAATCAGATTTGTATGTACGGCGACACGTATTTCTCAGGCAAAACAACCTTGAATGCCGATGGCTACAAAGCCGATGGCAAGATGCGTTTCGGCCTGACGGAATTTGATTCCGATGACTTCGCTTTGGATGCGCGTACTTTTGTGGCGGATTCGGCCAATTTCGTCCTGTATTCGTCTGATAGTACGACAGTTGCCTTTGCCGCAACCAATTATCGCGCTGATGTGAATTTCGACAACCAGAAAGTGCAATATGATTATCTCGACAATACAAGTAACCTTGACTTCCCGATGAACCAGTTCGTCTGCACCTTGAAGGAAGCCGAATGGGATATGACCACAAACAATCTGCACGTTTACAATCCTGTCGATGGCAATGATGCTTACAGTCAGGCCAATACGCATGAAGAACTGCTCGCTGTCCACGACAATGCCTCGAAATTCATATCCATGATTCCTGAGCAGGATTCGTTGGAATTTTACAGTACGAGCGCGGAATACGACATGACCAACTATGTGATTCACGCCCACGATGTGAAGATTATCCGTGTGGCCGATGCGGCGGTTTTCCCTTACGAACACGACATCGATATTGACTCCGATTCGCAAATGGAACCGATTAGCGGCGAACTGCTTGCAGACACGTTGAACGGCTTCCATTTGTATAAGGATGCAATCGTAAGCATCAAGAGCAGAAGAAATTACAAGGCACAAGGCACTTGGGATTATGCCGCTTTAGACGGCAGCCACACGCCAATCTATTTCGATTCCATCGTTCCTGTCGGTGGCGTGACGCATGGCTTCGCGCATCTGGCTGATTCCTCGGAATTTCAGTTGAGTCCGCAGTTCGCCTTTAACGGTGATTTGACTTTGGAAGCAGGGGAGGAGTTCGGTTATTTTGATGGTCATTTCGCATTGCTCGATTTTGGTACAACCGATAATCCTTCATCGGAAATGGATAGCACCATAATGTTGGCTGACAGCAGTTTAATCGTCCCGACTTTAAGCGACGATTTAATGGAACCCGTTTTCCCTGAAAAGTATTGGTTTGCATCGTCAACGCGCATTAATCCGAATGCGATTCAGATTCCGATTGCGATGGACACCATCAGAAAGGATAATCCCGATATGTGCAACGGCTTGTATTACGAGCAGGCCATCGATGGCGGTTATTTCGCATCATTCTTAACGCCAAATACGCGACGTGTGGATATGGATGAGGTTGATCCGGCCAGCGGAATGTTGTGGTATGATGCTGACAGCGTGCGTTTTGTCATTTCCGATGAAACAAATTACGACACCTATTTAAATATAAACCATCGTGGCGTGATTCATGGTCATGGCACTTTCGACTTGGGTTTGGACAAGGGCTTGACCGATTTCGTTTGCCGTGGCTCCTACACGCGTTATCCGAACGACAGCCTGACCTTAAACGTGCTGAATGTGTTGAGTTTACCGATTTTCGATGACAAGGTTTTGGAGGCCATAGCTGATGTTTATGCCAACATGCCGAGCGAATCCATCGACTTGACAAAAACGGCTTTCGTGGATTATTTCCGTTCCGAAAACGATGAGGAAAAGACCAATGAGTTTGTGAAAACCATCGAATTGGAAGGCTATCCGCAGTTGGAATCACGCGATTTCTACAACAAGACCATCGTCATCCCTGACCTGAAAATGGTTTGGAATGACAATCTCCATGCCTTCATTTCGGTCGGCAAAATCGGTCTTGGCAATCTGGGTTCCCACATCGTGAACAAGTATGTCGACGGTTACGTTGTCTTTGACCATCGTCTCGGTAATATCACCTATTACTTTGTGAATGACCTGTTTATGACTTTCATCAACTATAACAGCGGTGACGGTCAGTTGCAGATTCATGCCACTTACGGCGACATCAACCAGCGCCTTTACGATGCGAAGGAAAAGAGCCGCACCTACAAACGCGGTGACAAAACGTTCAATTACGTGGCGACACCTTACGATGCCCTGCTCAATTTCCTGAACAATCTGAAATATGCGGGGGTGGAGTGAAAAATGCAAATTGTCTATGCAAAAAGAAACAAGAATAAATACATACTGATATGAAATTGAAATATGATATTATGGTTTTGGCCATGCTTTGCTGTCTGAGTGTTTTCGGCCAGCAACAGCAAAAAGCAGTTTCCCAAACAAATACGGTGCAAACCGTACAAACTTCTGTCACCGATTTGCAGAAAGAAATCATTCAATTGCGGCAGGAAAACCAGATGTTGCAGCAAAAAATTGACAGGATTGAAAGTGATTTGGAAGTTTATCGTGATGATGTGCGGACAAAAATAGGGGAGTTCGATGACGACATGTCGCATTGGCTTACATTATTGAGCATTATAGTGGGAAGCATGATGACAATTATTGGTGTTGTCGTTCCATTTCTTATTAATATGAATAACAATAATCGTTTGAAAGAACGATTTGAAGATATGAAAAACGAACTAAAGGAAAAGGTTAATGATGCTGCGGGGAAGGCGAGTTTAGCTGAAAATGCATTAAATGAAGTGTCTAAGTTAAAAGAGCAAATTTCAGAAATTGAAGGCAATATCAACCAAAGCAAAGCAAATGCTGATAAATCTGCCAAGGAAGCAAAAGCAAGCCAATTGTTTACGCAAGCTTTGTCTGAAAAAGACTTGAATACAAAAATAGAATTGTATACGCAAGCAGTTGAATTGAATCCGAATCTTGCGGAAGCCTACAACAACCGAGGCAATGCGAAATCCAATTTGGGACAAAAGAAGGAAGCGATAGAGGATTACGGCAAGGCGATAGGACTCAATCCGAATTATGCGGAAGCCTACAACAACCGAGGCGTTGCGAAATCCGATTTGGGACAAAAGAAGGAAGCGATAGAGGATTACAGCAAGGCGATAGGACTCAATCCGAAATTTGCGGAAGCCTACAACAACCGAGGCACTGCGAAATCCAATATAGAACGATACGAGGAAGCGATAGAGGATTACGGCAAGGCGATAGGATTCAATCCGAATTATGCTGAAGCCTACTACAACCGAGGCGTTACGAAATACAATATGGAACGATACGAGGAATTGATAGAGTAATACTCAAACGCTAAAGGACACAATACGAATTATG
>JAGHSL010000348.1 GCA_018065885.1 Candidatus Limimorpha equi | reverse complement strand
CGGGGATACAGGACATCTCGAAATCCCGAAGCCCCGAAACCTCGAAATCCATATTGAAGTTTAAATTTGAACAGTTACTTATGTGAAAATCCAATGAAAATCGTATTTTTGTGGCGAAATAACAAACGATGAACAGTAACCTCGACGCAAACGGATCACACCTCTCGAAGGCCGAAAAGGATTTGGAAAACGTCCTTCGCCCCGATGCCTTCAGCAGCTTTGCCGGACAAAAGCAAGTTGTTGACAATCTGCGTGTTTTCGTGAAAGCAGCGGCACAACGCGGTGAGGCTTTGGACCACACCCTACTTCACGGCCCGCCCGGATTGGGCAAGACAACATTGTCGCACATCATCGCCCACGAACTTGGCGTTGGCATGAAAATGACTTCAGGTCCCGTATTGGACAAACCCGGCAATCTGGCCGGTCTGCTCACCAGCCTTGAGCCAAACGATGTGCTTTTCATCGACGAAATTCACCGTTTGAGTCCCGTCGTGGAGGAATATCTTTACTCTGCCATGGAGGATTTCCGCATCGACATCATGATCGAGACAGGCCCAAGCGCACGCAGCATTCAGATTGAACTGAATCCTTTCACGCTGATTGGCGCCACCACGCGCAGCGGCCTGCTGACGGCACCTTTGCGCTCGCGTTTCGGCATCAATTTGCGCTTGGAATATTACGACGCCCAGACTTTGTCGAAAATCGTGAAACGCTCGGCGGGCATTCTCAACGTGCCGATTGACGACACGGCGGCTTTCGAAATAGCACGCCGCAGCCGTGGCACACCGCGTATCGCCAATCTGCTCTTGCGCCGCGTGCGCGATTTCGCCCAGATTCAAGGCAATGGCCGCATCGACATCGAAATTGCACGCATCGGCCTGACGGCTCTGAACGTCGACGAACACGGTCTCGACGACATGGACAACAAGATTCTCACTACGATTATTGATAAGTTCAAAGGCGGCCCTGTGGGCGTCAATACCATTGCAACCGCCGTGGGCGAAGACCCAGGCACCATCGAGGAAGTGTGCGAGCCTTTCCTCATTCAGGAAGGTTTCATCATGCGCACCCCGCGCGGCCGCGAATGTACCGATTTGGCTTACAAACACTTGGGCAAGACACGCTATTCAAGAACGGGTGATTTGGATTTGTTCAATCAGTGATTTTATCATAGCATTTTTTTAAGGATGAGAGAAACATGCAGGAAGTGCTTGGCAATTTTGACAACTCTAGATGAGGTTGGTGAGGTGGTTTCGGGTGTTTCAACGCCTCGACAAAGCTCTGCGGTCACAAACTCAGTATTCCCTTGTTAAGACGGAGAAATGGGTGAAGGAATGATAAAGATGGAGAGACGTAGCCCGCTAAGTCTCTGCAGACAAATCAATCAATTTCCTGCGCAAGCCGCCGTAGCCGCGCTAATAGTGATGCCTGGAATGTTTTCAAATTTGTGTGCGCACGATTCAAGCGTGGCGCCCGTGGTCAGCACGTCGTCGATTAATAAAATGTGCTTGCCTTGCAGTTCTTCGGCGTGACAGACCTGGAAAATGTCTTTCACATTCTGAAAACGTTCTTCCTTCGATTTTTTGGTTTGGGTGGCGGTGTTCACCACACGAATCAGATATTTGTCGCCAATGGGAATGCCTGTGGTTTCGGAAATGCCGCGGGCTATCATCATGCTCTGGTTGTAGCCGCGTTTTTTCTCACGTTTTGGGTGCAAGGGAACGGGCACGAGATAATCGATGCCTTGAAAAAGCGGTGCATCCTTGATGCTTTCGCCCAACTGCTGGCCAAGGAAAACGCCGGCTTCCCAGTTGCCTTTGTATTTCAGTTCGTGAATCAGATGCTGCACCTTGCCTTGCTTGGCGAAAAAGAAACACGCCGTGACGGCATGAAATTTCACGCGACCATAAAAACCTTGTGCCAATGGGTTCTCGGGGTTCATTTCGTAGCCTGTCTTGGGCAAAAGATAACGGCATTTCAGGCAGACGGTCTCCTCGTCTTTCAGCAAGGCATCGCCGCAAGCCGCACACACGCGCGGATAGAAAAGGTTAATGATGCTATCGAGCCATTCGCGGA
Organism: Candidatus Limimorpha equi; assembly: GCA_018065885.1. GTDB lineage: Bacteria > Bacteroidota > Bacteroidia > Bacteroidales > F082 > Limimorpha > Limimorpha equi. The sequence goes on along the minus strand of JAGHSL010000348.1, from coordinate 10,193 downwards.
ATTTCATGATTTATTCTCCTAAGCGTATGTATTTCTTTTCCGATTTCTTTTTCTCGGGCTTCTTGTCTTCCTCATCGCCAAAATCATAGATTCGGTAATCGACGGAATAATCCAACGAGTCGGGCAAGAGTTCGTCGGTTCGGCCTTGTTCTCTCAGCACTTCATTGAACATGCGCCTGTTGCGCAAAATGCGTGCCTGCCGACGGGCTTTTGCGTTGTATTTGTCGTAAAGGAACTGTAGCGGACTGGCCGTAACGGTCGGCATCCCGTTGTTGTTCACTTTCGGATGTCGTGTCCAGTAATCATTGAGGTCTTCGTTCAGACGCTGAATTTCACGCGGCAAGGGAATGGTCGGCATGTTGATGACCATTTCCTTAAAGGTGTTGTAATCGTAATAAGGTTTAATGTTGACTTCTTTCAATGTGATGGTGTCGTGTGTGAGACGAATCAACAAAGTGTCATTTCCAGCCATTGTTGAATCCACGGGAATCAGTCTTCGCGAATATCCCACGCAACTCACCCAAAGCGTATCGACTTTTTTTGTCGGGACAAAAAACTCGCCGTTGCGGTTCGAGATGGTTCCGCAATGTGCCATCTTACTGATGACGTGTGTGTTACGGACAGGAAAAAGACTGTCGGAGGTAACCACATAACCGAAAATATGAATGCGGTTGTCGTGCAAGGCATCTTCGCCCTGCGCCCATGCAAAATGGCAGCACAACAAAAGCAACGCTATGATGAGAATCCGCTTCAACAGATTTGAAATTTGGTGGTAAAAATACAACAAAAAACAAACGGAGGCTTTGTTTTTTTATTGCAAGGCAAAATACAAAATGCCCACCTCAACCGAGGTGGGCATTTGTCATTTCAAACAGTCAGCGTAAGCCAAACTTACAGCTTACGGTTATTAATATGCCTTGTATTTATCGCCCGTCTTTTCAATCAGGATGCGGTAGTATTCATCGCTGTATTTCGGGTGGTCGCTGTTGATAGGCGTATACTTGTGATTCGGTTCATTAGGAACGGCCGTGTTGAGGTTGCCGTCCATGTATTTCATGAACAGGTCATGGTAGAGGTTTTTCCAAGTCTTGCAAAGTTTGGTGGCTTGGTTGTTGGAAAATTCGGTCAGCAGGCGGATGGCTTCCTTTTGGTTTTTGCAACCGTTGGCTCTGTTATCCATGGCTGGAACTGTGTTATTCACCCAATCGGATTCTAATTTTGATTGTTCCTTTTCGATTTCAGGATGGATGTAGTTGTATTTGGTGTAGGCCCAGTTGCTCATCTGGTTGAAAGTCCAGAAAGCGGAGGTCTCCGACCATTCGCTCATCGAGCCGTTGCCAACTCTGAAACATTCAGGGATTTCGGTCATGCAGGTGTACATTGGGCAGTAGACGCAATTGTCGGCATCGTCAACGCCAAACCAAATGATGCCGCCGAGCGGGGCAGGGTAGTAGCCACGGCATTGTGCCACGAATGAGAAACCGGTTTGCTGTGTAGCAGTAGTGCGTTCGTGAACGTAAGCAACGCCATCAACTTCCCAATCCATTGGGCGCCAACGGTATGGGCAGTGGAATGGACCGGCGCCGACATCTTGCGACATGTCTAATTCAGTGCCTTCCAAATGGTCGCGCATGAAGTCCATCACGTCGAGCACGCTGACTTTCTGCTTAGGCTGCACCCAAAGAGGCATACGGTTGGTTGGGAAGTTGGCCGGGGTTTGGCACATGCCTGCCGTGTAAGGCTGGGCACGTTTGATGTTACGGCCGGTGGCATAGTCCCAGTATTCATTCATGTTGTCAACGACTTTGTTGAACATGGCCCAAACGCGCATGTCGCAGCCACGGACTGTACCAAAATCAGCCGGGCAATACACATCTGAGAATGAGAATTGTGCATCAGGACCATCATAGAGTTTGCTTTCCTTTGCAAAACTGATGACATCGTCGGCATAAACGCAATCGATGTTGGCATCCTTGAAGAGTTTGTCGATGTTCTTGTAGGTGATGCTGGTCTTGCATTTTCTTGAAGCCAACGGGAAAGTGGTGATGCGGGCTTGGTTGGCGTGACCTGAAACATAGCCGTCAGGGATGCGGCGGGCAACCCAAACGGCGCCTTTGTTCTGTTTTCCTTTGCCAATCATTTCAAGAATCCAGCATTCTTCGGTGTCGGCGATTGAGAAGGATTCGCCTTCGCTGACATAACCATAGTTTGCAACCAAATCGCCCATGATCTTGATGGCTTCGCGGGCAGTCTTGGCACGTTGCAAAGTGATGTAAATCAGGCTGCCGTAGTCGATGATGCCTTGGCCTTCCCAAAGACATTCAAGGCCGCCGTAAGTGGTTTCGCCAATGGCGACTTGCCATTCGTTCATGTTGCCGACCACATTATAGGTGTGTGCCACCTGTGGAATCTGGCCACGGAACATGCCGCCGTCCCAGTCGTAGACATCGAGCATAGTGCCTTCAGGATAGTCGGCAGCCGGATAGTGATAAAGTTCGCCGTAAAGCACATGCGAGTCGGCTGCATACGAAATCATGCAGGAACCATCGGTTGATGCGCCTTTGGTAATCAGGAAGTTGGTGCAGGCATTGGCCTTTGGCAAAGTCACGGTCAAGACCAACGCAAGAAGCAGGAATAATGTTTTCTTCATTTTGCTATAATTTTAATTATTGTTCGATTATTGGGGACAAAGATAGGGTTTTATTCCGAATGGTGGAAAATTGTTTGCTTGGAAACCGATATTTAAACTTTATGGCAATGTTTTTTCCAACAAAATCTTCCATTTTTTTCCAATAACTCTTATGTTTTCAAATTTATCCTTATTTTTGCGCCTTGATGGTTCGGGGAGAAATCCGAGCCGCAGAAGGCAATTAGTGCTTGTATCTTGATAAGCAAAATCTGGAAAATTCTGTGGATAGATATGGGACACAAATTTGCCAGCCTTTATTGTATTCATTTTTTTGATTACATTCAGGCTAGGTAAACGTGTACTATTTTTTCCACAAGGTTTTTCCAGAGCCTGCTTATCGAAAATAGGTAATAATCGAGTTTCCTAGCCTTCTTTGTGTTGTCTTGTGAAGTAAAATGAAAAATGCAAATATCAGATATGTTTTGATAATCAATAAAATACGGTAAAATATACTTTTTTAAATCCTTGAAATCCTTAATTTGGACAATAAAGAGACTTTTCAATAATCATTAAATCCATCAAACTATGAACGTATCAGAGAAAGAATTGAAGAAGCACGAGTCGGACTACAGCGATAGTGCATTTTGGGACAAACTGAAGAAATTCGCCAAGAAAGCTGGTGTGAAAGTCGTTTACAAAGCATTGCAATTGTACTATGCTTTAAAATCACCAATCACTCCTGCTTGGGCTAAAACGGTAATTATCGGTGCCTTAGGTTATTTTATCGCACCAATTGATTTGATTCCAGACATTATGCCAGCGGTCGGTTGGACTGATGATTTGGCAGCATTGGGAGCAGCATTGGTAACAGTTAAACTGTACATCACGCCAGAAGTGAAATCAAATGCGAAAGACCAATTAAAGAGTTGGTTCGGCAGCATCAATGAATCTGAACTTGATTGAGAATTTCAAGATTTCTTGAACATGCAAAATCCGAGAGCAACAGGCAAAGTGTCCTGCTGCTCTCGATTTTTTCGAAACGAATTATTAGGGAATACTTTATAGCTGTTTCTTATTTCAAGATCACTTCCAAAGGCGTTTCTTTTATCTGTAAATCGGAATTGTATTTTTTACGGAATTCGGCTTTCGCTCTTTGAATCAAAGTACTTATTTTTGGTGCAACTTTGGTACAAACCACGTATGAACGGCGTTTGTCATCGTATTCGCCAAGTTTGATGATGGTTTGGCGAAGCTGGTCGATGGCGTGTAGCACATCGGAGCCTTTAAGTTCCACATAATGTTCTTCGTGCTCATCGGCGGAACAAAGCATCTTGTCACATTTCAGACCTTCATGTAAAGCACATCCATCAACTTGGATTTTCTTGTAATTCAAACGTTTATCATTCAGAAATCGGATAATGCTACGTTGCTCCTGAAATTTGATGACGGAGTCGGTGGTTTCCTTGACACAGATGTCGGGCACGTTTTTCATAGGCTCAATAAATAGTCAAAGTCATTTCCAATTTCCTGTGAAGCGGCATCAATAGCCTCGGCTGAAATCAAGCGGAATTCTTCGTCCATGATGGAACGGGCTTGACCGTCTTTCATCTCAAATGCGGCCACTTCGTCAAAACGCAATGTCTGTTTTTTCGGCAACAATTTGTAGACATCGTCAGCCTTTTCCTTGGCTGCTGCTGTTTCGCCTGCAAGAATTACATTGTTAAAAGCCGTCATGATGTATGGGCTATGCGTGGCAAGGAAACAGGTGTGTTTTGCTCTTGTGTTGAGCATTCCTACCAAAGAATAGACAAAGCTTTTTTGAGTTGAAGGGAAGATATGTGCTTCAGGCTCTTCGACATATAAATCAGATCGGGAAGGATTCATAATGGCATCAATGGTTTCAAGTTTGCTTTTATTCGAAAGTTTGTGACATTCCTTTGAAACAATCTGAACCAAAGCATACCTTTGCGTGTAGTATTCCACAGTTAAATGCATTTTCTTGAAATATTCCGAAGTCAGATAGCGAAGCATGATAAAAAGAGGAATCAACGACTGCAAACCGCTTGATGCAACAGTGAGATTAAGCTCTTTTCCGTTGGATAACTTTATCAAGTCGGCGTGGTTACTTGGATTATACTTGTATTTTACCGGTAGGTCGAGAATGTTCTCACCAGTGGAATAGGCTTTGCGTGCAAATTCCCATTCTTTCATAAAATCAAGGATATTGTCTTGCTTCATGCTAACCTGAAACCAGTTAGGAATGGCAGCTACAAGATTCCTTTCAGCGGGAATATAGGCGATTTTGGGCCTTTTGTACTTCCAACGTTTGGATTCCTTCCATTGATAATTACATTTTTTATCCTTTTCCGAACATTCAAATGACACGAAATCAGTTTCATAGAAAAAATATGAATCAGGCCGCAAATACCCTTCCAGTTTGTGAAATCCAATTAGGTTCGACATAAAAAAACTGTATTCGCAGTATTCTTTTGGATTTTGTGTCAGTTCCATTTGGCGTTCTAACCAATCGCAAAAACATGCAATTTTCAACACGCAACTCTTACCGGAACTTTGCGGACCGATAATCAGGTTGATGCGTTTCAAATCAATGTCAACTTCTTCGATAGGGCCGAATTGCTTAATAATCAAATGCTTCATAGGATTGTAATGGTCACGGATGAATTATTTTCTTTGCAAAAATAGTGGTTTCATTGCAAAATGGAAACTTATTTTCAAAAAAGATACGCCAAATCATTCGAGTTTCATTTTGCAATGACAATGCCCAACTCCTTGTTGAGTTTCAAACGGATGTCGTCGTAATCCTTCTTTTGCTTCAGCAGCATGAACTGGTCGGCGATGTCATCGGCAGTCTTCAGCTTTTCCTCGATTTCTTTCTGACGGCTTTCGATGATGAGGTCTTTGTAACGGTAAATGGTTGACTGGACGGCCATTTTCAGCACATCTTCCTCTTTCTTCACGAAAATGCCGTGCTTTTCCCATTGGTCTAATTTGTAGGGCGTTGAGAGCAAATCGGCGGCCAATTGCGCAATGTCGGGGTCTTCGTGCGAAACGAAAAACTGGTCGTCGGGAATGTTGTTGTCATCGATGGCCTGATTGAAAATGTTGAAAATCTTGCGGTTGGTTTCGTTTATGAAGGCGATGCCGTCGTTTAGTATGTCATCAACAATGAGCTGTGCGATGGAAAGTTGCTCCGTGACCAGATTGCCGTTTTCGTCTTCGCGTTCTTCCGAAAAAAACGTGTTGCCATACATGAGCAGGAATTTCACTAGTTCGCGTTCCTGATAATAACCGGCAGGCAGTTGTTCCTCAATGTGTTCCTCTTCCTGCTTCGGCGCAACGGTTTTTTCATCGGGCAAAGCCTCGCCTTCCTGTCCAAGTTCTTTCTTGAACTTGGCTCTCAGCAACTTGTTGAGTTCGTTGGTGAGGGTTTGCTCGGGCATATCGAGCAATCGGCTGCACTCCTTGACGTAAGTGACGCGGAAAATATTGTCAGGGATGACGGAAATGGTCTCCACAATGTCGCGAATCACCTGACCGCGCTTAATCGGGTCGTTTTCAGCATCTTTCAGCAGCAATTCCGTCTTGAAACGCAAAAAATCCTTGGCATTGTCGTGCAGATACTGCTTGACTTCATCAACTGAAAAATCCTTTCCGAAAGTGTCGGGGTCGTGTTCGGGAGGCAGCACCACCACGCGCACGTTCATGCCTTCGGCCAGAATCATGTCGGTGCCACGCAAAGCGGCATGAAGTCCGGCGGCATCGCCGTCGTAAAGCATGGTGATGTTTTTCGTGTAACGCTTCACCAGCTTGATTTGCTCCATGGTCAGCGAAGTGCCTGAACTTGCCACAACGTTCTCAATGCCAATCTGATGCATTCGCAAGACATCGAAATAGCCTTCCACCAAAATGCAGCAGTCTTCTTTCACGATGGCCGATTTGGCGAAATAAATGCCGTAAAGCGTGTCTTTCTTCTGGTAGATTTCCGATTCAGGCGAATTGAAATATTTGGCAATCTTCTTGTCGGTGAACAAAGTGCGGCCACCGAAACCGACCACCTTGCCCGTCACATTGTGAATCGGGAACATGACGCGGCCATGATAGAAATCGTAAAGGCCGTTCTTGCCTTCCTTTGTGAGGCCCATTTCCATGAGCAACTCCTTGGAATAGCCGTTTTTGATGGCGTGCGAAGTAAAGGCATTGTCGGGCAGCGGACAGTAGCCCAACTGAAAACGTTCGATGATGGGATTGAGGAAACCGCGCTCGCGGAAATAAGCTAGTCCGACGGTTTTGCCTTCGTCGTTATTCCACAGTGAATCAGTGAAGTACTTGTTGGCAAAGTCGTTGATGTTGAACATTTTCTCGCGGTGACTCTGTGCCATGATTTCGTCCGCCGAAAGTTCCTTTTCCTCAATCTTGATGTTGTATTTCTTGGCCAGATAGCGCAAGGCTTCGGGATAAGTGAAATGCTCGTGCTCCATAAGGAATTTGGCGGAGTCGCCAGCCTTGCCACAGCCGAAGCATTTGAAGATGTTGCGTGCTGGATTCACATTGAAAGATGGCGTCTTCTCGTTATGGAAAGGGCAGCAGCCAATGAGATTCGACCCGCGTTTTTTCAAGGTCATAAACTCACCGACAACTTCCTCAATGCGAGCGGCTTGCAATATTTCTTCAACTTTTTCCCTTGGAATGGCCATAATTGAAAATTTGATGGCAAAAATAGTATTTTTTTCTTTTGGTCGTAATTTGAGAGAAAGCTATTGGGTGTTGTTTCAATATGAAAAAAGATTTGCAAATTTAATTTAACGTAGGTTCGATATAAGCAATCGAAAGATAGTCAGCAGCTTATTGCGCTTCCATTTTCGGGAGCCTTTTTTATGCCCAGTTTTCAAAAAAGACTATCTTTGCAGCATTATTTTGAAAATTCAAATTCTATCAACATGAAAAAGATAATCATCACGCTCAGCATCATTGCACTGGCCATCAGCAACATGATTGCAGGCTCTGTCGACCAGCAAACCGCCCAGCGCATTGGAGAAAATTTTCTGAAGACCACTTCGCTTGGCCAAAAGACTGACATTCAGCTCAATCTCGTTTCGGCAGCCCTTACCAAAGGCGCAATCGACTACTACATCTTTAACCTTAAAGGCGAAAAAGGCTTCGTCGTTGTTTCGGGCGACGACCGCGTGAAACCGATTTTGGCCTATTCCACTGAAGGCAGCTACTCGACAACCGACGTTGCCGACGGTTTCCGTTTCACTTTGAACAGCTATCGTGAAGAAATTCAGTATGTCAGGGAGCACAACATTGCCGCTACGCCTGACATCACCGCTGAATGGCAATCCATTGAAAAGACAGGCTATATTCGTCAAAACCGCAACCAGAGAAGCGTTGACATTCTTTTGGAAACCACTTGGAATCAAAACTACCCTTACAACAGCCAATGCCCTGAAGACGAAGGCGGCAACAACGGCCATGTCTATGCAGGTTGCGTGGCAACGGCTATGGGACAAGTCATCAACTACTACAACCACCCGACACGTGGTACCGGTTCGCACAGCTACACGCCTGGAGGCTGGGGCTATCCAAGCTATCCAACCCAGACTGCCAATTTCGGCCAAACCGACTATCATTTTGAACTTATGCCGCACGACCTCGATTCGCTCAGCACCGATGAAGAGATTTTTTACGTTGCCCAACTGCTGCATCATCTCGGCATCTCCGTCGAAATGATGTACGGTCCCAATGGCAGCGGTGCCTATTCCGAATATGTGCCGGATGCTTTGCACAGTTATTTTGGTTTCACCAACGGCAACCTCATTTATAAAGACGGCTACTGGGGTGGCGGCTACACCAACCAGGAATGGGCCGAAGCCCTGAAAGGCGAACTTGACCAAAGCAGACCTGTCTATTATGCCGGCCAAGATGATAGCGGCAACGGCGGTCACGCCTACGTTTGCGACGGCTATGATGAAAACGACTATTTCCACTTCAACTGGGGCTGGAGCGGCCGCGACAACGCCTTCTGTGCCATCGGTGCCCTGAACACCACTAAATACGCCTTCAATTCATCAAACAATGCCATCCTCGACCTCTATCCTCAAACCGAGAACTACAACCAACGTCCTGATAGAATTGAAAAATTTGAAATCGCCGAAAACGACAGTCACAATGGCGTCACATTGACCTGGAACAATCCTGCCACCGACCTCAGTGGCAATGCCTTGACTTCAATCGACAGCGTTATCGTCCGCCGCAATTTCGAAGTCATCGCCACTTTCACCAATGCAGAAGTTGGTGCCGAAATGAGCTACAGCGACATCGTTCCCGAAAGCCGCATTTATGAATATTCCGTTTTCGTGAAAAACAGCGTTGGCGCCAGCATTCCGGTTTACCAGAAAATCCTCATCGGCGAAAAATGCGACATGCTCTTCCAACTGAACGACTCAGGCAACGATGGCTGGAAAGGCGCTGCCATCTCCGTCGTCGACGAAAACAACAACCGCATTGCCATCATTACCATGGAAGATGGTACCGAACAACTGAAAAACGTGCCGCTGCTGCGTGGCAACCTCCGTTTCTTCTGGAATCACGGCTGGTATCACACCAACGAACAATACGACACCGATTTTGAATGTTCTTTCCGCATCATGGATGCCGAAGGCAACGAAATCTTCGTCTCACCAAACGAACTCACTGATGGTGAACTCTTCGCTTATAATAACGATTGCGAGACTCCGTTGACTTGCTATCCTGTACAGAACTTGCAAGGAGAATACCAATGGCATGATAATGATGAATTCGGTGCTTACATTTCTTGGGATAGCCCCAACATCACCACTGACCTTCACCATTTCCAAGTAATCCGCACGGTTGGAGCCTATAAGTCTGGAGATGAATTAATTGCTGAAATACCTTACGATGGCAACAACAGTTATGACTATTTCGACAACACCTACGAATTGGCTCAAGGCGATGTCTATTACTCCGTCAACTGCATTTACATTCGCGGTGAAGAACAGTGTGAATCGGAATATTGGGATGTAATGATTAACATCACCGATGTTGAAGAGAACACGGCAAGCATCATCGTCTATCCTAACCCGACAAATGGTTTGCTCAACATCAATGCCAACGGCCTGCAGCACATCACCATCATCAACCTGATGGGACAAATCGTTTGCGACCAAAACGCTGATGCTGATTCCATCACAATCGACATGGCCCAATATGGCAACGGCGTTTACATGATTCGCATCGAAACCGCAAACGGCACATCATTGCAAAAGGTGAATGTGATGAAATAACCTTTTTGCGTTCCGTAGAGACGTTTTGCAAAACGTCTCTACACGCGGCAACAAATGAAAAGGCCGAGATTCTACAGAACCTCGGCCTTTTGTTTTTCAGCCAACGAAACAATGCCATGCCAATCAAATTGTGAGAAAAAATGGAATAAGCGATATTCTTAAACAATCAAGGATTTAATCGGCCAATGATTTCATTTGCAGGCATCTCCATCTTTGAGAAGGCAAACCAGCGCTTACCC
>JAGHSL010000167.1 GCA_018065885.1 Candidatus Limimorpha equi | reverse complement strand
TCTTGGTTGATGATCGAGCATCTCGATTTGAATTTTGACACGATATCAACGGTTTTCTATGGCGTTGAAGGCGACAGGGTTCATAGTTGGGCAAGAAACATTCAAGCGACCAAAGACGGCGGAGCGTTGTTGGTCTCTGATTCTAGAGACTTAAATGACCCTTACCAATATTGGTATACCATCACCAAATTCCCAGCCGAAGCCTTCCTAAGCGTAGAAGAAGCCCACGCCAACGGCCTGAAGCTGGCCATCGCCTACCCGAACCCGGGCGGCAACGAGATGCACATCCGCACTGCGGTTGAGAATGCTGCCGTGGAGGTTTACGATATGAATGGCCGCCTTGTGGCACAACAGCCTGTCACGGAAACCGAAACCGTGCTGGATGCTACGGATTGGGCGGCGGGAACATACATTTGGAAGGTGGTTTCTGATAAGGCTGAGATTGAGACGGGGAAATGGGTGAAGGAATGAAGATTCCCGTCCTTCGGTCGGGAACGGAAAATTCAGCATGATGAAATGCGGCAGGTGCGACAAATGACTTTACAGCCGATGGCCTTGGTTTTTTTGAAGTCCTATTTGTATAATTTTGCGGGAAATATATAATTAGTTGAACATATAAATTTCAAAATCATGTAATTTTGCGGGAAATATATAATTAGTTGAACATCAAAATTTCAAAATCATGAAGAAAAAACTGACAAACTCAAATCAAGTGAAAAAGGTCTGTACGGTGTTGGCTCTCGTATTCATTTCCGTGATGACGTGCGGAGCGCAGATTCCTTGGAACGGCACCGTCGCTGAATCGTATGCTGGAGGTGATGGCACCTCTGAAAAACCTTATCAGATTGCTACGGCAGAACAATTGGCGTTGTTCGCATACGAAATTAATAACGGTGTGAACAACGAGGCGCATTTCATTCTCATCGATGACATTAACCTGAACGGTGCTAGCGGGCAGATGTGGACGGCCATCGGAACAGTGAAGGTGGAATGGCTGAGTCCGATCAACTATGTCGTGGTGCCTTCCTATCCTTTCATGGGTGTTTTTGACGGTGACGACCACGTGATAAGCAACATGCATGTTGACAACGCCGAAGCCTTGGGCCTGTTCGGATGTACTTATTTCGCCGAAGTGAAGAACGTAAGAATTGAAAATGCCAACGTGACGCAGGGCGCCAGTGCGGGCATTGTGGTTGGCGAGGCGTTCAACACCAACATCGAAGGTTGCACAGTGAGCGGCGAGGTGATGGCTTACGGAAACAAGGTGGGTGGTATCGCCGGGCATTATATCGCTGACAACATCGGCAGCGACACCGTTTTCATAAAGGACTGTGTCAACAACGCAAGCGTCACCGGTGGCACAATGTTTCTTGGCGGCATTGCCGGCAATACTGAAATGAACGACGGTGTTTTCGTCATCGAGCATTGCGTGAACAACGGCGAGATTGGCGACATGTGGAACACTGGCAAGGCGGGCGGCATCGTCGGTGAAGGCGAATTCATCATCCGCCACTGCGACAACTACGGCAAGGTCTCGGGAGAAATTACCGCCGGCGGAATGGTCGGACAGGGAGGTTCTTTCGGACTGATAGAGTTTTGTTTCAACCACCCTACGGGTGAGGTGACAGGCGGCAGCAGCGCCGGAGGCATCATCGGGACGCCTATTTTCACCACTATCCGCATGAGCGGCAACATGGCTACAGTCACTGGTGATTCGCGCAACGGTATGATTCTTGTCGGTGGCATTGCCGGCAGCGACGGCTCAATCTCCAACTGTTTTAATACAGGAAACCTTATCGGAATTATGAATGACCCCAATCCATTAACTGCACAGATGGGAGGTATAACAGGCTCTCCGACAGAAGGATTTGTATATAATGTGTATAATGCCGGACAAATCACCAAGCCAACGAATCCGGCTCTGACAAACCAGATTTACGGCCATATCATTCCGGCTTTTTTTAATGAAAATGACATACGTAACTGCTACTATTACGGCAATGAAGATATCCCGGCTTCTGTCTATAATATTGGTGGTTCGACTTATGCTCATCTGCCTGAATCAAGCGCATTTAGTGAAGGTGGTTCGGCAACTTCATGGGTTCTCGACGATGCGCAGTACGGCACCACCGACCTCATTGAGGCTTTGAATGCCGGGGCTATGGACGAATGTGTTTGGGTTGAAGACACAGAAGGCGTTAACGGCGGTTTTCCGCTCCCGCAGCCGAAACAACCGAATGTTGCTGTCAATGATATGATTACGGATTCTGGTTTGGTTGACATATACCCGAACCCAGGCGGCAGCACGCTCAACATACGCACAGCCTTGCAGAATGCATGGGTGGAGGTTTACGACATGAACGGAAGATTGGTACACTGCCAAACTATCACGGAGAATGTGACGAGCATCGGAGCCGGAGCTTGGACTAACGGTATTTATGTCTGGAAGGTGGTTTCAGAAAAGGCTGAGATTGAGACGGGAAAATGGGTGAAGGAATGAAAAAGATTGTAGCCAAAATCATCCTTTCAGCAGTTGTGGCGGCTATGGTCGCCCGCTGATAATGATGAATGGCTATAGGATTCCCTTAATATCCAATAAGGATTTCACCTCGTAGGTTGTGCTACCTTCGTGAGCTGTTCCCGCTGCATTGAAAAAGATTTGGTCGATGCCGGCAGCACGGGCACCATCAATGTCAACTTCCATTTCGTCGCCAATCATAATGCTTTCTTCGGCGGTGGCATTGGCTTTGCGGAGCGCGAAACGGAAAATTTCAGGATTGGGTTTCTTTACGCCGACTTCTTCCGAAACGGTCAAAGTGTCGAAATAAGGTTCCATGCCCGAACCACCCAACTTGGTGTGCTGGATTTCCTGAAAACCGTTGGTAATCAAGTGTAAATGATATTTCGGCTTCAGATAGTCGAGCAATTCCATTGTGCCGGGAATGAGGCGGATGATGCGAGGCGAATGGTATTCGTAATCGCGGCCCAAGTTGTCGGCAAGTTCGACATCGTGAATATCGTAAACAGCAAGCGGCTGGACGAAACGCTCGCGACATAGGAATTCTTTCGTGATCTTATCCTCGCGGTAAAGTTCCCACATCTTGGCGTTGATGGGATGGTAGATTTCGTGAAATTCGTGCGCGGAAGGAATGCCTAAGGCTTTCAGATTGTATTGGTCGTAAATCATCTCAAAGGCCACTTCTGCGGCGGCATCGAAATCCCAAAGGGTGCGGTCGAGGTCGAAGAAAATATGTCGGTAGTTTTTCATAAGTGCTTCTTGATCATTTGTCTTTGCCATTCGAAAAGTGCTACGGCTGCGGCGTGACTTACATTGAGCGAGCGGGTGGGGCCTGGAACGGGGATGTAAACCGCCATGTCGCATTGACTTAACAATTCTTCGCTGAGGCCTTGGCTTTCGCTGCCTACGATAAAGGCCACATTGTCGGGCAAATCGGTGTCGTAGATGCAGGTGGCGTCGTCGGTAGTCTCGATGGCGACGATGGTCTTGCCTTCAGGAACGATGTTGCGGAGATTCGTCTCTTCGGTGAAATACCATTTTATGTTGCCGCGACTTGAAGCGGCGGCGCGGCGCACCTTGCCCAGACTGTGTTTTGATTCCGTGCCCAAAAAGCACATCTCGGAAGCCCCGATGTTATCGGAAATGCGAATCATGGCACCCATGTTGTCGGGGGTTATCAGATGGTCGGCGATGACGATTGGGTGGGGAATGTGTTTGTAAATGTCCTCGGTGGGGATTTGCTCAAAGAGGTCGTTGGATTTGATGTAAGCCATATTGCGTTAGTTTCGGCTGCAAAGATAAGCCTTTTATGAAAGAAGGATGGTGCGAAGTTGAAAGTTTTGAAGTGGAAAGATAGTGTCTGGCGATTAATCGGGAATTTGCATTGAAGGTGAATAAAATGAATTGGAAAAATCACGCTCATTGTTTTCCCGTTTCGATAATTCCTTATTTTTGCAGCAATTATCGCATTTCGGATTTGAACTTGCAATAAATGATATTCAAATAATTGATTGATAGATAATATATAACTGTTTCATTTGATTAAAGACACTTTAACTGAAAATAAAAGGATAGAAAGATAATTTTAAATTGACATATTATTAACCATAGCGTTTGCTATTTATTCGGTATCATCTTTAAACCTGAGAAATTTAAAATGTTACTACTCGAATAAGTCAGTAAATGCCTGCGCGGTTAGCGTGGGCTTGACTTATCTGTAGTAACGGGCAATCTCAGGGCCTAAAGATGTGGATAATGTTAAGTCCACGTTTTTTATGGCCGTATGTGATTGCCCGTTTTGCCGAAAATGGATAAGCCAAACGCCGTAAAACAGCGCAAAATGACAAAAGCCGTAAAAAAGCATGGGCGTGTGTACACGCCACAATTTTTGGTTTGTACCATTTTGGATTTTGGCGGTTATAATTCGCCGGAAATCTTGCAAAAGCATGTTGTTGATAACAGCTGTGGTGATGGTGCTTTCCTGATAGAAATTGTAGACCGATACTGTAATGAGTATCTGAAAACAAGTGATGATTTGCAGTCGCTAAAGTGTCAGTTGGAAACATACATTCATGGTGTTGAACTCGATTCAAATGAATGTCTTGCTTGCTCTGAAAATTTGCAAAAGGTTGCAGACAAATACGCTCTCCCTTCCGTTGATTGGGATATTCTTTGTGCCGATACGCTATCGGTACATAAATTCGATGGAACAATTCATTATGTTTTTGGAAATCCGCCTTATGTAAGAGTCCATAATTTGGAAGATAGTTACGATTCCGTTAAAGAATATCAATTTGCTGGTAAGGGAATGACGGATTTGTTCATCGTGTTTTTTGAAATTGGATTCAAAATGTTGGCTACTAATGGCGTAATGTGCATTATTACTCCAAGTTCTTGGCTATCAAGTAATGCAGGAATGGCTTTGCGAAAATATGTCATTGCGAACAAAAACCTTTCAGGCGTAATTGATTTGGAACATTTTCAGCCATTTGAAGCAACGACATATACATTGATCTCAAGATTTCAAATGGGAAATACTTTTGAAACAGTTGAATATTGTCGCTTTGATGATGATTTGGAAAAACCAATACATATAGAAGAATTACCATTGTCTTCGATGGAAATTTCAGGATGCTTCTATTTGTCGTCAAAGAAATTGCTTGATGAAGTTAGAAAAATAAAAACTTCATTTTCAAATAAATATGTATCTGTTAAAAACGGTTTCGCTACGCTTGCCGATAAAATATTTATTGGAGACTTCACATTTGAGAAAGGCACGATTGATATTTTGAAGGCATCAACGGGGAAGTGGTCAAAATGTATTTTCCCTTATCACGAAGATGGAACGCCGCAAAGTTTATCAGGTTTTTCTAACTGCAAAGAAGCCTATAAGTACTTGGAGAGCAACAAAGATACATTGCTGAAAGACCGCAAGTCGGAAAATCCGCAATGCTGGCATTTGTTTGGACGCTCCCAAGCGTTGAAAGATGTATGTAAGCGCAAATATGCGATAAATACCATTGTTCGGGATGTTAAAAGCATCCGATTGGAAATAGTTGATGAGGGCAAAGGTGTTTATAGTGGTTTATATATCCTTACAAAAGCCGATTTCACAATGATAAGGCAAATCATCATCTCAGATGATTTCATTAGGTATGTGAAATTGCTGAAAAACTACAAAAGCGGTGGCTATTACACATTTAATTCCAAAGATTTAGAACAATATTTAAATTTCAAATTATCAGAATATTATGGACAATCAGGATTTCCTCAAAGTGATTACTTGCTCTTTTAAGACATTTCTCAAAACTGGTTCCCGGAGTAACGAAAAATTGAAGATTTTGCACAAGGCAATTGCAACGGATATGTTTCTTCGTTTAGGTAATGGATATTCTGTCAAATCTTTGGGTGTTGAAGATGGCAAGGAAGAAGTGATAAAAGGAAGATACATTGATAAAAAGGTTGATATAACAATTCTAAAAGGCGATGAGCCTGTCGCGGGAATCGGAGTGAAATTCGTCATGCAGAATTATTCCCAAAACTCAAACAACTATTTTGAAAACATGTTAGGTGAAACAGCCAATATCAGATGCTCAAATACTCCGTATTTTCAGATTTTCATCATTCCTGACAAGTTGCCGTACTATAAGAATAATGGAGAATTGCAAAAATGGGAAACGTTTACCGAACACAATTCGCTGAAATACTTGATATTATCAAGAGATGATATTCAAACATCGGTTCATACTCCTACAAAAACACTTCTCTACGTTGTTCATTTGCCAGAAATTGAACAAACTATAAGTAATAGGACAGAATATAACCAGTACTATTCGAATTTGGAAGATATGAAGATTTGTGAATCTCAAGAGAGTTTTGGAACTTTTTCCAATGCTGTCGTATACAATGATTATGTGGATTTTGCATCAAAGGTTATTCATTATATACAATTCATGTAAACTGCTGTTTGTGTTTGTCCCTCAATACCTCGATAAGAATACTCCAATCCTCTAACCAGAATACTCCAGTACTCTAACTAAAGTACTGGAGTACTCTAACTGGAGTATTGCAGTACTCTAACGTGAGTACTCATCATTCATCGCGGTGAAATGGCCGGTCAGTCGTTCCAGTTGATGTTTTCTTCGTAACTGTCGAAACGCAATTCCTCGGTTACGCCTGCCTGTCGGAGTGCTTTCAGGATGACTTCCTGCTCTTTGGGCGGAAGTGGATAG
>JAGHSL010000087.1 GCA_018065885.1 Candidatus Limimorpha equi | reverse complement strand
ATTTAATCTCTATCTTTGCCATGTCTGTCAGTCTTTTGCTTGTTTTGTTTTTCTACCACTAAGATAGGTGAAATTCCTGACATGGCAATCTCCTGGGCAACTTTTTGTTGCTCAGGATTTTATTCCTTTTAATCTATTACAGGTGTGCGGAATTAAGGTTCACTACAAAAATCAGTCATCTGTTATACTACAGCCAAAAATCTTCAATAAATTTCTCTATTTTACGCCTTAACATAGCTGTGAATATTATTATGATGCACAAATTACACATTTTCATATAATTACAAATCAAAAATTGCGTTTCCCGATAAAAAACATGATAGAATTACTGCGTTTTCCTATAAATTATGCATGATAAAAATTGCGTTTTCCTATAAAAAACACGAAATAAAAACTGCGTTTTCCAAAAATGACAGCTCTTAAGTAACGCTTAAAAAATAAGTTGTAACACATTTCAACGTTTACCATTGCTTTCCTGTAAAACGCAAATTTCCAAATATTATCCAAAAATTAGTGTGAATTAACTGATATACATCTAATTATAGCTTTTCATAATTTATGATTCATTTACGATAATTTGCGTTTAGCGAAGCGAAAAGAAAAGAAACTTTTAGTTGAATTTGAAATAAATATCACTCAAAAAGTATGCAAGAATTAAAAAAGTTGTATTTTTGCAACGACAGAATCCGCCACGCTTCCCGTCGAATGACCAGCGAACCAGGGCGGGTCTTTTATTTATAGCTCATGGGAAACATTTATACAAAACAGCCCCTCAGCATTGCTGACCAAATAGCAAAACTAAAATCTCTCGGTCTAATCGTTGCCGGACAAACCCAAGCGGAAAAAACACTAAGCGAAATCAGTTATTTTCGTTTTGCGTCCTACCTTCGCCCAATGGAAGCCGACAAACAGACTCATGCCTTCAAGCCTAATTCCACTTTCGAAAATGCAGTAGCCTTGTATGAATTCGACTGCAAATTACGACTTTTAATATTTGCTGCCATCCAGCGTATCGAAGTTGCACTGAGAGCAAAAATCATTCAGCATTTTTCGATAAATCATGGGGCTTTTTGGTTTATGCAAATGAGTCTTCACAAAAATGAACACCAATTTCTTGACAATCTTAATTCCTTAGATAGAGAAGTCCAACGATCAAAAGAAGATTTCATCAAAGATCATTTCAACAATTACGATAAACCAGAATTTCCTCCTGCATGGAAAACTCTTGAGTTAGCATCATTCGGAACACTCTCCAAATTATATTACAATTTTGCCGACAATAAAGTGAAAAAACACATCGCACGAGAATTCAATTTGCCTCAACACGAGGTATTAGAAAGTTGGATGCGAAGTCTTTCTGCACTTCGGAACCATTGCGCTCATCATGCACGACTTTGGAACCGCTATTTCAACGCTACTCCCCAATTGAATATCAAGTTGAGAGGTGCATGGATAGCTAATCATTCTATTGATGCCAACAAAATCTATGCAATTCTCTGTTGTATTGCTTATTGGCTTGATTCAATGGGGAAAGGGAGCGAATTCAAAACCACCCTTATTCAGCTTATCCATCAATTTCCATCTGTTGATGTTACCGCGATGGGATTCCCACAAGATTGGGAGAAAGAGCCTTTATGGAAACAACTCTTTCATTCATTTTTTCAAAATTCGAAAAACACACAAATACATAACAAAATGAAATACAACAGAGTACTTTTGAAATTAAGCGGCGAAGCCCTCATGGGTGAGCAGCAGTACGGCATCGACCCACAGCGTCTGAACGACTATGCTGACGAAATCATTGAAGCAGCCAAGACTGGCGTACAGATTGGCATCGTCATCGGCGGCGGCAACATTTTCCGCGGCCTGCAAGGTGCAAGCAAAGGCATGGACCGCATACAAGGCGACTACATGGGTATGCTCGCCACCGTCATTAACTGCATGGCCTTGCAATCGACATTGCAAGGCAAAGGTCAGAAAGCCACCTTATTGTCAGGACTTTACATCGACCGCATCGCCGACACCATGAGCAGTGCCAAGGCCATACAGTTGCTCAACGAAGGCCACATCGTGCTGATGGGAGCCGGCACCGGCAACCCGTTCTTCACCACCGACACAGGCTCGGCCCTCCGCGCCGTCGAAATCAAGGCCGACATCATCCTGAAAGGCACCCGCGTCGACGGCATCTACACCGCCGACCCTGAAAAAGACCCGACCGCAACGAAGTTCGACCACATCACCTACGACGAAGCCTACGACCGCAACCTCAAGGTCATGGACATGACTGCCTTCACCCTGTGCAAGGAAAACAACATGCCGATGTACGTCTTCGACATGAACACCCGCGGCAATCTGATGAAGGTCTTGAAAGGCGAAAACATTGGGACCATCGTTACGAAGTGAGGAGTGAGGAATTAGGAGTTAGGAGTATTTTCGCTCATTGAGCTTGTCGAAATGACGACAGTGAGGAGTGAAGAGTATTTTTCGCTCATTGAGCTTGTCGAAATGACGATATAGTAGGGACGCACCGCGTGCGTCCGCAAACGCAAGAAAGCATCCGCGAACAAAATATAGAGCCGCATTTTGGCGGCTCTATATTCACACAATACAGAATCAAGACATACACCTATGGAAAGGAAACATCATCTGCGCAAAATCAGAAACAAGACCAGCAACAAACTGGATTACATCCTGTTAGGCATCATCATCGCCGTTGCCGCCATTTTAAGATTGTGGAAATTAGGCCAAGTGCCTTTCATGCACGATGAATTCAGCGCGCTCATCCGCACCGATTTCGACAACTTGCACGATTTGGTCACGAAAGGCATCATTGCCGACACCCACCCTGCCGGCGTGCAGTTTTTCCTCTTCCTTTGGGCGAAACTTTTTGGCTGGAGTGAGTTTTGGATCAAATTGCCTTTCGCTTTGATGGGCATTGCTTCCATCTATCTGGTTTTCAAGGTCGGAAAGCAATGGTTCAACAACAAAGTCGGTCTGCTTACAGCGGCGTTTTTTGCAGTCAGCCAGTTCACGGTGTTCTACAGCCAGTTGGCCCGGCCTTACATTGTAGGCATGTTTTTCGTGCTGCTCTTTGCCGTGTTTTGGAACAAAATCCTTTTCGATGTCAAGAAACCAAGCCTTGGCACTTGCATTGGTTTTGCCGTTGCAGCAGCGTTGACGGCATTGGCCCATTCGTTCAGCACCGCGCAAGCCGGCCTCATGTTCCTGACCGGTCTGTTTTTCCTGCCAAAGGAAAGGCGCAAGGCCTATTGGCTGAGTGGCGTGGGGGCTTTGGCACTTTACAGTCCAAACTTCCCGATTTTCTATCATCAGCTTATCGAAGAAGGCGGCATTGGCGGTTGGCTGGCCATGCCGAGACCCACTTTCCTGATTGATTTCGTGCAATATACGATGAACTACTCGCCTTTGTTCATCTTTGCCACAGGCATCATCATCATTCTGCCCATCATCCTGCAACGCCGCCAGAAACGCTCCTACCCTATCCGTTGGGCAGCTGCCGCCTGGTTCATTATTGCCTTCGGAATGGCATACATCTATTCACTGCTTCGCGAACCGATTTTGCAGCAAAGCACGATGATTTTCAGCTATCCTTTCCTTGTCATCATCGCTTTCTCGCTGTTCAAGAACAACACGATGACCAAATTGCAAACCATTGCAGTTGTTGCAGTCATTTTGTTTGCAGGCACCAGCACGCTCATCACCACGCGCAGTTATTATGAGCAGATGTATCATCAAGGCTTCGACCAGATTGCCGCCAAGATGCAAGACGACAGCAAGCAATACGGCGAAAAGATTCATTTTGCGACGCGAAGCGAAATCGGTACGGCATCAGAGTTTTATCAGGCTCAGACCGATGTGAAAGACCGCATCATTTTCGACCGCTACGAACATCTCAACAACTTCACAAAATGGATGCACGATAACCCGAAAGCGATGCTCGGCTTCGGCTGGACCGATTACGTTGACCCGATTTGGGAGACCTACGCCGTGGGAAATTATCCGTATTGCCTGTTTGCAAAAGACTGGTTCACTTCGCGATACCTGACATTAAGCAAGACCGAAAACGAAGGCGGAACTTATCTTTTGAACGAACTTCCATTTTCACCATCAGGCTATGCCGAAGGACAAGAATGGGGGCAAGCCGTCACTTTCACGCTCGACTCCACTTTTACCGGCATCGAAGCCTTAGGCATGGTTGCCAACATTCACTGCGACAGCATCATCGACAAATGCACCATGGTCATCGAAATCCATGATGCCGAAACCGACACGCTGGTTTTATGGCATGGTTCGCAAGCCGAAGAAGGTCAGTTCCTGCCTGGCGA
>JAGHSL010000115.1 GCA_018065885.1 Candidatus Limimorpha equi | reverse complement strand
GGCTGCTTAACACTTACGCCGTCACCAACTCGCTGATTGAGAGCAAATCCATCAAAGACAGGATTCTGCTTGAGGAAATCCCAAGCGGTCGCGAACACCTCGCCCCCATCATCGATGCGATGAAGAAAAACCGTTTCATTCACATTACCTATTACAACTATTGGCGTGAAGACGAGAAGGAACATTACCTCATGCCCTTGTGTGTGAAGCTTTTCCGTCAACGATGGTACATGGTCGGACGGAACTGGCCCGCTAACGAAGACCGCGTGTTTTGCCTCGACCGCATCCGCGATTTCCGGCTGTCGAGCCACTCATTCGAGTATCCAGAGGATTTCAAGCCGAAAGAGTTTTTCGATGGCTGCTTCGGCATCATCACCGAAAAGAGCTGCAAGATTGAGGAGGTGGTGCTGAAAGTCAGCGCAGGACAAGCCAACTACCTCCGCGACCTGCCGATGATGCCAGGCGAAGCCCAGCAGGAAACGGAACGGACCGACGGATACAGCATCTTCAAACTGCGTGTGCGCCCCACTTTCGATTTCCAGCAGGAACTGCTCTGGAACCGCGACGAAATGGAAGTGCTCGAACCGCTCTGGCTGCGCGAGGAGATGGCTGGAATTATTGAAAGAATGTGGGATAAATATCAAAACGACTGATTTGTGTTTTATATGGAACAAAAGAATATGAGACAGATACTTTCCTTGGAAGAATTAAGTTCCTGGATGTTAATTCCTAAAAATGAGTCAAAGGATTCAATTGCATTACGTTTTAAAAAAATAGCAGAGTTTTTGATAAATAAATGCTCGATAGAATATCGAGGAACACATTACCGATTTATTGACCTTGAATTCTACTACTTCAATGACAATCATAGAGATATTTCCACCCATCCAAGACAAAGCAAAGCACTTACTTGGTATATAAATGATTTTGGTGGAATAGACTTAAATTTTGAAAGTAAGATTGAAAGAGTCCGTATTGAGACGAAAAATAAAGTCTCGTATAAATATCGCTTGACTCATGATGCCTTTTTCGGTGGAATCCTTATCAGGCAGATCAAGGAACTTGCTTCGGGTGACATTCTTGATGGTCCTTGGAAAGTGGCAGATTTATTCCGGAAAACCGATGCCCTGTCACGTTATCAAGACAATCCGATTCTTATTATGGAGAATCACAAAGAAGAAACAATCATAGAATCAACCAGACTCAACCTCTTGGGCTCATGCAAAACTGCCGAAAAGAAAACCAGTAACAATTTGTGTTCATGTTTTTGCGAATCGCATTTTGATAAGAGCACATTAACATCAGAACTAAAAACATTCAACGACCAAAAATACAGATTTACAATAAACAAATGATTTACGATAAAGAGACAAATTTTGTTTATCTTTCCGATAGACTTCAGGAATGGTATCCTGACACATTCAATCGGCTGACGAGAAAATTGAATGTCATGGGCATAAAATGGGGCTTGCTTAGCCACACTCGCGACATTTGGGTAAGGGATTACATGCCATTGCAATTGTCCGAGAATGATTTTCTTCTCTACCAATACCAACCGGATTATTTAGCGAAGGAGAATTACCGTGAATACATTTCAAATCCAAAGCAGATTTGTGATGAATTAGACATCACCTATAGCGAAACCAGCCTCATCATTGATGGCGGTAACATATCTGCTTGCGGAGATTATCTTGTAATGACCGACAAGGTTTTCACGGAAAATGGAAAGGAAAAGTATGATTCGGATTTCATCCGCCTATTACAGGGAAAGCTTAATCACAAAATCATCTTTATCCCTTGGCACAAAATATCTGAAGAAGAACCTTTCGGACACTCGGATGGATTTATCCATTGGTGTAATGGCAACAAAGTCCTGATGACAGATCACTTCAAAACGGATTGCAAAGAAGCCGAAACGATAAAGCATCTACTTGAAGAAAAAGGATTTGAAATCACTGTCATGAAATTTGACATTGAAAAGCCGAATGATGATTTGAATTGGGCATATGTCAACTACCTTCAAGTTGGAAATAACATTTTAATGCCAGCATTTGGAATTGAAGAAGACAAACAAGCACTCCGCTATATTAAAGATGCCAACCCTGATTGTAAAGTAGAGCCTTTTCGCATGAAAGATTTGGTTTATGAAGGTGGTGGAGTCCTGCATTGCATGACTTGGAATATTAAAAAATAACATGAGATATAATGAAAGACTTTGCAGCCATAGATTTTGAGACCGCCAACTGCGAGCGTTCTTCCGTTTGTTCGGTTGGCGTCGTCATCGTGCGCGATAGCGAGATTGTCGATAGATTTTATTCACTCATCAAGCCCGAGCCGGAGTATTACAACTACTGGTGCAGCCAGGTGCATGGGTTATGCGCCAAAGACACCGAGGATGCGCCTGTCTTCCCTTTTGTATGGGAAAAGGTAGAAGCCCTGCTCAAGCAGTACGGCATCGAAGGCGTCAGCAGCATGAACGGAGAGCGCGGTCTGCCTCTTGTGGCACACAACAAATCCTTCGATGAAAGTTGTCTGAAAGCCGTCTTCCGCGTCTATCAGATGGATTATCCCGATTATGAATTCTATTGCACCTGCATCGCTTCGCGCAAAGTCTGGCCGGGCGGCCATCATAACCTCGACATCATAGCCGCCCGTTGCGGCTACGACTTGCAGAACCATCACCATGCCTTGGCCGATGCCGAGGCTTGCGCGGCGATAGCTTTGAGAATTTTGTAAAAATCGAGGAAATAACACATTTTTCACGGAGGTGCGCCCACATTTGACACACCTCTGTTTTAGTTTTGCAGCCGGAAAAACATCGAGACGATGAACGCGGTTCCGAAAAGCGTACAACAGAGTAGGAAATAACAGAAGTTGCGCCCGACACGGATTTAGGGCTGGAATGATGTACACTTTAAATTTTCCAAATGGCAATGTCCAAACTTACAGTAGTTCAAGTGAGTTAAAAGAAGCCGCTCATCTGCTCGGCGGTGAGGCAAAATTGATAAGAGATAAGACTTACGCTTTTGTGCCTAAAAAGTGAGTTGCTGGCTTGGGAAGAGTATTCATAGTACTCTTCCCTTGACATTATCCCAAAGAAGACGCAAAAATGCAAATGTTTTTCAAGACAATGTAAAGGAAAGTAGTATTTTGCTATTTTTGCACTTATTACGAAAATAGCTGTTGCATTAAGAAAACCATAACTTTATGGAAGAAAAGATAAAAGATATTGTTAATCAGGTGCTTCTTATTTCACAAAAAGAAAAAATCCTCAAACAGGAAAAATTCAAACGGGGGGATTGCTTCAATATATTCGAAATAATGCGTGCTCAGCATGATGAAGTTACGACCCATTCCGCAATGCTTGCATCGCTTCTCAATCCCAATGGCTCACATGGTGCCGGATGCGTATTCCTCGACTTGTTCATGGAACATGTCGTAACACCACTTGTCAAAGGCGAATCATCCAACGGCAACAGTTTCTCCTTTGACATGGCCAATTCAAAAACAAAAGTGGAATATCAAATCGGAGATAAAACAAATGATTTTGAGGAAGGCGGCCGTATTGACATTTTAATTGAGAACGAGGATTCGAAGAAGGCAATAATCATTGAGAATAAGATTTACGCAGGCGACCAGAAAAAGCAACTGTACAGATATTATAAATTTGCTGAAAAATATGGTCTTGGGAATTACATCCTGTTGTATCTGACGCTTGATGGCCATGAACCATCCGAAGAGTCTATTAAAAGTGATTCGAAAACGCTTGAAAAAAACAAAGACTTCTATTGCATTAGTTATGCTGATGATATAGCCAAATGGATTGGTTCTTGCAGAGAGAAAGCAGCAGCAAGACCTGTTGTCCGCGAAACAATGACACAATATCTCGATTTAATCCTAAAACTCACTAATCAAAATATGGAAAACACAACAAAAGAAGAACTTGTTAAATACTTGGCGAAACGCGAAAACTATGATGCCGCATTCAAAATCCATGAAGTTTATGATGCTGTTCGAAACGAAATTCTGAATACCGAATTAGAGCGGCAAGTTATAGAAATAGCAGAAAAAGAGGGCATGATACTCCAGCCTGAATTCCCAAAAAACGAGAACTGGTGCAAAGCGTATGAAGGACAATTCTCCTTCTACAAGCCTGAATGGGAAACATTCTGCATCTGTTTTGAATTCATGAGTGATGGCCTTAAAAATTTCAATTATGGCATTAAGTATCGGAATGAAAATTTGCTTGGAACCAAACCCGAAGTAATAAATAATAAAGCTTTTAGTAATTACGCCTCATGCCGTTCTTCAAAATGGTATGTTTTCTATAAGCCTTTCCCAATACAAGATTGGAATGATGAAACTATTTTTGAAAAACTGTTTAATGGCAAAATAAAAGAACTTATCGAAGAAAAAGTAAAGGAGTTGAAGGATTTGCTGGATAACCCTCCATTCGATATAAAGATAAAGCTATAATTTCTCATGAAAAAACAGTTGTAATGGAGGTATGCCCGCATTGGGCACACCTTTGTTTTTATTTTGCAGCCAGTATTAACGCTATAAACTTATCATTATGAGCACAGAAATTAGCAGGGATTATTATTTCGTATTGTTTCCCAATGAAGATGGCTGCAACTATCCTGTCGAATTTTCCATCACAGAATTACTTGATTCTCAACTTGATGATGATTATTCAAAAGAGCAGAAACTGTCAATCATCGACGGCTTGATTCTCGACATTCAGGATTATCGGAAGAAAATCGAAGAAAAAGAACAATAAAAACATAATGCACTATGATAGAACAAGATAATAGGAAACGCTATCGTCACAACGAAGACTTGTTGTTTGAAGAACTCAGCGGAGCTGTTGAGACTATCGACGCTGTAGCCCATGCCACGGGAAAAACCTTCAATCAAGTGTCAAGCGTATATCACTCGCAAGCCATCAACCGCCTCACTGAAATTCTGATTGACGCCGGAGATGCTTTCGACTGGAACGTGGATGACATTAAGACGTTCATTTCCGAACAGATGTCAAATCATCGCAAATGGTGCTACGACAACCAACCGTTGAAGGTGGAAATAGAGAAAAATTGAGTGATTTTTAGCATAAAAATATGAAAAAAGACAGGAATAAGATGTATATTTGCAGTTCGCATTTCCACGCCAACTTTCGTTAAAGGATTTCGCGGAAGGGTGGAAAATAACAGAAAAATAATAAAGAATAGAAGTTCATAATAATTGCAAAGTAATGAAGAGAAATTATTACATCGCTGGTTTTACATGGGGTGGTGATAGCCAGTTAGACCGTTTTAAGGAAGAACATATATGGGAGAACGGCTATGACGAAAAGTACGAAGACGTTTACAATACTATGCGCGTAGGTGACCACATAGCCCTTAAATCAACTTATGTTAAAAACAGCAAATCGTATTTGAGAATATTTTGTACGGGAGTGATTAAAAAAATTCATGCCGACAAAATGAGAGTTGAAGTTGATTGGAAAGAATGCCGTAAAGATTTAACAGACATTACTTGGTATGCAAATACACTTTGCAAAATTGACAATGAAGAACATATTAAACGAATTTTCAATATGGATAATCACGAAGAAACAAAACAAGATTTGGCCGAGCTTTTAACAACCAACCACAATCTCATCCTCACGGGCGCTCCAGGCACGGGGAAAACATATCTGGCAAAGCAAATTGCCCAACAATTGATTTTCGGTGAGGTCAAGGAAAATCTTACCGATGACGAACAGAAACAGTTTGACGAACAATGCGGCTTCGTGCAGTTCCATCCCTCATACGATTACACCGATTTTGTTGAAGGCCTTCGCCCTATTCAAGACGACAACGGAAATGTTGGATTTGAAAGAAAAGACGGAGTTTTTAAAGAATTCTGTAAAAAAGCAGAAAAAAACTGGATTGATAGCAAAAAATCCATCGATGTGCTACAAAAAGAATTTGACAATAAAGAACTGATAGATTCATTTCTCTCTAATGCCATAAATGAAGAAACTATTTATAAAACAAAAAATGGTACGGAATTTAATATTACGGACTTTGACGACGATATAATAAGCATAAAAATTTTGCGCAATAAAACACAAGGTAATATTGACATCGACATCAACATAAATAAGCACAAATTAGTTAAATTATTAGAAAACGACTTACAATTAAACAATGTCAGGGATATTAAGCAATTTTTCGGCTATACCAATACACAACATCGTGATTCGTACATTTTCACAATTTGTAATGAAATACGCAATCTTTCCAAAGTAAACAGTGTACAAATTGATCCTATTGTGTGCAAGAACTTCGTCTTCATTATCGATGAAATCAACCGTGGCGAAATTTCCAAGATTTTCGGCGAACTTTTCTTCTCCATCGACCCTGGATATCGTGGCAAAAACGGCAAAGTGAAAACGCAATATCAGAATTTGATTGAAGTCGGCGACGAATTTTATGATGGTTTCTTTGTTCCCGAAAATGTCTATATCATCGGCACGATGAACGACATCGACCGCAGCGTGGAAAGTATGGACTTTGCTTTTCGTCGTCGTTTTGCCTTTAAGGAAATCAAGGCGGATGACAATATTGAAATGCTTGAAGAATTGGGAGAATTGAAGGACGAAGCTATTGAACGAATGAAACGATTGAATGCTGAAATTTCAAAAATCGAAGGACTTTCATCGGCCTACCACATCGGAGCCGCCTATTTCTTGAAATTGAAAAATTATGCAAGCGATGCTGATAACGGATTCGAGAATCTTTGGAGCAACCATCTTGAAGGCTTGCTTCGCGAATACCTCCGCGGTTCGTTGAACATTGAAGAAAGTATTGCTAAATTGAAAGCCGCGTACAACAATGAGTCGCCTGAGAATAACGGATAACCACGATTGGATTCATTTTCAAAAGGTCGGCCAAGATGCTTCTATAGCCGACCTGAAGAATTTGGAACGGATTGCCAATGTGCCAATCTCAAAATTGTCATTTGACGACAATCCCAACTTGCTGTTGTTCCCGCGTGATTTTTCTTATTGTGATGATGAAATCAGCGAGTCGGAAATCATTTCGCTGAAGGAAGAAAACATCAAAACGGGAAACATTATGGGCTTCGTTGGCGTGAACGAAACTCAATTGGACATCTGTTCCCGTTTTGACAAACAGAATACAGACGACTATTTTCTTCATTATATGTTGCAGAAAGTGTTTAGTATCAATCTTTTCGATATCAAACATTCACTGTCAAAAGAACCTGTTTTTGACTTTCTGCTTTATTTGTTTCCTCACTTTCTTAAAAAAGCTTTGGCACAAGGGCTTTTTAAGAAGTATAAGCGAAATGAGTACAACGATGCCAATCTCAAAGGGCCTATCGACATTAGCCGGCATTTGCGCCAGAACATCCCTTTTCGCGGAACCATCGCTTATTCTGCCCGCGAACACAGTTACGATAACGAGGTGACGCAACTCGTCCGACACACCATTGAATACATCAAACAAAAAGAACAAGGCCGTATTATTCTGACCAACGATGATGAAACCCGGAATTGCGTTTCCCAAATAACGATGGCGACACCTTCCTACTCATATCAAAGTCGTCAACGTATTATTTACGATAATTTACGTCCGCTCAAACATCCTTACTTCACGGAATATACTCATCTGCAAAGGCTTTGCTTGCAGATTTTGCGTCACGAAGCCATCAAATTCGGACAGGAAAAAGACAAGGTATATGGGGTTCTGTTTGATGGAGCATGGCTTTGGGAAGAATATTTGAACACAATACTTAAACCTTTGAATTTCAAACATCCTCAAAATAAAAAGTCAAAAGGAGGATTACCAATGTTTGAGAAACCTCAAGCTGACGACATGTTTGCGGATGGCGAGCAAATTGATAGAAATTCTCGAAAGTTATATCCTGATTTCTATAAAGATGACTATATCCTTGATGCGAAATACAAACATCTCAATCAAGGAGTTAGTCGGGAAGATTTGTATCAAGTAGTAACCTATATGTATTGCAAGCAAGCAAAAAACGGCGGCTATATTTATCCTTTTGAGCAACAATCCAAGCCTCAAAAATTCAAATTAGTAGGCTATGGAGGAATCATGTCGGTCATTCCGTTTTATGTGCCGCAAACAGCGCAATCTTGGAATAATTTCATGAATGTAATACATGATTCAGAAAACCAATTAAGGAAGGATCTAACATGCCCACCACCAGCATCCTGACCAATGACCCGATAGCATAGAGATCATTTTTAACGCACAAAACAAACTTTTCAACGTAAGACTCGGAATAACCGCAAATCCTACAGTTTCACCCGATAAAGGCTTCTTCTGTCGCCATTCTGTTTCCTTGAATCCAGAAAGAGATAATAGGCGTAGCCATCGTAAACCTGAATCTTTGTCGGGAAATAATGCTGGTCCAATTTATAGGCCTCGCCGACATTGCCGTTTTTCAGGTTGATTTCTTTCAGCGTCACCATGCCGTCCGTGATGAACTGTCCGTAGCATTTGCCTTTGGCGACATCCACAATCACGTTTTCATCCCAAGGGTTGGGATTGTTTATTTTCAAATTCTTTCCATAGCCAGATTTTCTATGAAAGGCAATGACGCTTTTCCACAAAAACTCACCCAAATTGTTGTAGACATACAAATTATCATTTTCAAAATCAAACAGATAAAGCCGATTATTGATTGAAATCACGGGGCTATAGACAGGCTTAAAGAACAATCGCATTTTAGGATTATCCCGATAATCGAATTTCTTTGCCTCTTCCTCTTGGGTAATTGGATCAAACACCGCTGGATTATTATAAAATTCTATTGGCTTGTTGGCGTTAGCATATATTTTCCCTGACCTGATTTGCTCTTGTTCGGCTTTAATCACTTGTATCCATTCTGTTCCCAGCCCTTTCTCTAACGCACCTCCTTTCAAAGCTTTCGCTTCACGCAAATTATCCGATCCCCAGTTTTCCAATATTTCAAGTTTCTCACCCTCAATAGGTTCAAGCAAATGTTGTTTCCTTGTATTTTTATTTGCAACCACATAAACGATATATTGGTTAAGCATCATATAGTTTTGCTGCACAATGACGCTATCGGTCGCGGCAACAATCGGTTTCAACACCTTATTATATCTGTCGATGTCGTTACCATAGAGCAGATGCAAATCCTTGCCGTCGCAATAGACCTGATAGATTGAGTCGGCACTCAAGACCTGCACATTGCCGAAAACATCGCGATACAGCTCTTCGTATTTCTGCGCCAAAGGGCACTGCGAAATGGTGTCCTGTTCAAGACTCAAATGCAGCAAATTCGATTTTGT
>JAGHSL010000418.1 GCA_018065885.1 Candidatus Limimorpha equi | reverse complement strand
CGCTTGATGTAAACAGGCATAAGGGCTGAGAGCCAACCGTTGCAGTGAATCACGTCGGGCGACCAGTTGAGTTTCTTCACCGTTTCGATGACGCCGCGCGAGAAGAAAATGCAGCGGTCGTCGTTCTGTTCGCAGAAAACTCCGTCAAGGTCGTTGATGAGATATTTTTTCTTTGAGAAGAAATCCTCATTATCAATGAAATAGATTTGCATCCTAGCCTTCTGGATGGAAGCCACTTTGATAATCAGAGGGTGGTCGGTGTCGTTGATGATGAGGTTCATGCCCGACAGGCGGATGACTTCGTGAAGCTGGTTGCGACGCTCGTTGATGACGCCGTAACGAGGCATGAAAATACGGATTTCCTTACCGCTTTCTTGAATTGCCTGGGGAAGGTAACGCCCGATGAGGCTCATCGGAGTTTCAGGCAAATACGGGGTGATCTCTTGGTGTACGAAAAGTACTCTTGTCTTATTTACCATGTTTTTTATAGTGCACTTTGATTTCAGAAAGCAAAGTTACGGAAAAAATCCGAATTATCGCCAAAAAAAGTTTTTTGCGGCACAAAAAGCCATGTTTGTAGCGTGTCGTTTTATTTTCTAATTTTGCACGTGAAACGAGAAGTCAGTCATGGAAATCGAACATTTTGAAAATCAGCAACACGATTGGGACTCGAACCTGAAAGTGAACGAAGGAGTCGGTCAACCGATACAAGTCAACCCGAAAGCCTTGGAAAGAATGAAAGCTGTCCGTCAGCAGCTCATGCCTTTGGAATGGTATGTCGAAGGCATTCTGAAAGGCGATCGCGTGGTGTTGAGCAAGGCTATTACATTGGTTGAGAGTGCATTGCCTCAGCATCAGGAACTGGCGCAGCAAATCATTGCGGCTTGCTTGCCACATTCTGGAAAGGCTTTGCGTTTGGGCATTTCGGGTGTTCCTGGCGCTGGAAAGAGTACCTTCATCGAGGCCTTGGGCATGTATCTTTGCAAGCAAAACCACATGTTGGCAGTCTTGGCCATCGACCCGAGCAGTCAGCGTTCAAAAGGCAGCATTTTGGGCGACAAGACGCGCATGGAGGAACTTTCGGTTGAACCTAATGCCTACATCCGTCCTTCGGCTTCGGCCGGCACTTTGGGCGGCGTGGCACGCAAGACAAGGGAATCGATAATACTTTGTGAAGCAGCAGGATACGATACTATTTTCGTGGAAACTGTCGGTGTGGGTCAGTCGGAAACGGCGGTACATTCCATGGTTGATTTCTTCCTTTTGATTCTCATCAGCGGTGCCGGCGACGAATTGCAGGGCATCAAGCGCGGCATTATGGAAATGGCTGATGGCATTGCCGTGAACAAGGCCGATGGCGACAACGTCATGCGTGCCAACCGCGCAGCTGCGGAATGTAAGAATGCCTTGCATCTGTTCCCTTTGGCCGAATCGGGCCAAGAAACTAAGGTACTGACTTGTTCCGCCTTGACGGGTTTCAATATCGATGAGGTCTGGAAAATGGTCTCAGAACATGTGCAAGCCATCCGCGAAAACGGTTATTTGAACCGCAAACGCTCGCAGCAGGATGTACAGATGATGATTGACACGATGGAAACGGCTTTGAAGAACGATTTCTATCAGAATCAGCTGATTACCGACCTTTTGCCTTTGGTGGAAACCGACGTGAAGAACAAGAAGATGAGTGCCTACATCGGCGCCCAGAAATTATTGGATGCTTACTTTAATCTGCTGAAAAAGTAAGAAGATTTGATATTATAAAGACTGATTGCAGGATTCGGCTACGCCGAAGAAATCATTTTAAAATCTTTATTTAAAATCATTCAAAAATCCATGTTTGCTTTTACATAGAAAATCCTATTAAATTGGTAAACAAAGATTTTTGATGGATTTTCAGATATGATTTTTGATATATTTCTTGCCGTTAGGCAATTCCATTCACCAACAAAATTCAAAACATTTTCTATATTTCTTCCTCCTCAATCTTGATGTCGTCGACAGCCATTTTCAGGCTTTCGTAATAGGCGGCCTTCTCCGTGTCGTTTTCCAAGGCATAGAGTTCGTAAAGGTTGCGGCAAGCCTCGTTCCAGATTCTCGTTTCGGCCTCGGTCATGTTGTCCGATTTCAGGAACTTAATCACTCTTTCGTATTCCTCGATGATGGCAGCCGAAGCCTCGCCGTTGGTCTCTAAAGTCTTTGCATTGTTGAATGCTATGATCCATTCTTTCATATTTGCCTAATCTTCTTTTTTAATTACATTTGTTATCCAATCCCAATGATTTTCAACGACTTCCTCTAATGGGTATATTTTTTCGTTTTCGCTATCAATACCAATAATATAGAATTGATTTCCTTTTTTGGCAAAATAGTAACCAAAATCCCAACTGATGTCGTATGAGGGAATTTCAAAATCCGATGCACTTACGAAAGTTGGATAACAGAAAACAAAATCTACTTGTTTTGTTTTGAATAACGTTCCAATATAGTCAAAATCTCTTATTTCACGGTGAATACTATAACCGTACACCGAATAAGTCGTATCACAATCCTCTCCAACATGATGGATATTATGAAGACGGGGCTTTTTGGGGGGACAAGAATATGACTTCATATTCAATGTATCATATATAGCAATCTCAGAAATATCAATTCTTGCTTTTCCTTTTTCTTTTAGAATAATCCAATCTTCCAGAAACTTACCGCTTATAAAATATTTCTTGGAAAACAGGGATGTGTCAATAAGACCTTCGCTTAAATCAGAACTGTTTTTACAATTACTATTATCATGACAATTGTAGATTTCGAATATAATACAATCTTTTGGATTAAAAGGAATTGTTGTGTCTGGGAAAATAAAAGCCGAATCGAGTTTTGAAATAATCAAATCATGTTGTTTGGCAATGGCTGCTGAGTCGGTAACTCTATCGAGAATTGATTGTGCATTAGCAAAGACTGAATACAACACTAAAGCAAATAATACAAGTTTCTTTTTCATACTTATTCAAATTAGAAATTTCTGCAAAAGTAATAAATCAGTTAATATTCTGAACTTTATTTATCAAAATGGCCTTTTTTATTGAAAAGTGTAGTTTTTAGCATGTAAATTTCATTGAAAAGTGTAGTTTTGGACATGTAAATTTCATTGAAAAGTGTATCTTGCTGTCAGATTATGCAATAACATATTGATTATGAGGAAAAAGAAATTGACATCAATTTGTCAAACAAAAAATCCTATCCAAAGGCTTCAAAAAGGTGCGAATCGTTGAAAGAACGTGGCTACAAAATGGAAGAAGCTTTCCTGAAGAAGCAGAAATCCGCTTTTATTTTCGCCTTTTAGTTTTTATGACGGAATAATTCCTATTTTTGCGCAAAGATACGGTTTCGGTCGTTTCGCAACGCCGCAATCTTCAAATCTTAGGTCTTTAAATCACTAAATTGTCTAAATGTCTAATAGTCTATAAGTCTAAATGTCAAATCTTTAAATCTTCGAGTTTTTAAATCATTAAATCTTAAATCATAAATAATGGACGCAAAAATTGCCATGAACCCTAATCGTCTGGTGCAATACCTTCAAAAGTCTGCATCAGAATTCACTCGCGCCGACATCGTTCGCTACTGCGAGGAAAATGAAATCGAATTCATCAACTTCCACTATTGTGGCTGGGATGGTAAACTGAAAACCTTGAACTTCGTGATTCACAGTGCAGAACACTTGGAGAACATCCTTTCTGCCGGTGAGCGCGTCGACGGCTCAAGCCTGTTCCCATTCATCGAGGCAGGAAAGAGCGACCTTTACGTCATTCCTAAGTACAAGACCGCTTTCCGCAATCCTTTCACCGAAGTTCCGACGCTTGATATTCTCTGCTCGTTCTTCAACCGCGACGGCGAACCTTTCGAAAGTTCACCGGAATACATCCTGCGCAAGGCTCACAAAGTCTTCAAGGAAACCACTGGAATGCAGATGGAAACCATGGGCGAACTCGAATATTACATCATCGCTGATGACGAAGGAATTTACCCAGTGCCTGACCAGAAAGGCTATCACGAAAGCGCACCTTATAATAAGTTCACAGATTTCCGCGTCGAAGCCATGCGCCTCATCGCTCAGGCTGGCGGCTTGATTAAATACGGTCACTCCGAAGTGGGTAACTTCACCCAGGATGGCAAGATTTACGAGCAGAACGAAATCGAATTCCTGCCAACCAATATTGAAGATGCTGCCGACCAACTCGTTGTCGCTAAATGGATTATGCGTCAGTTGGCTTATCAGTATGGCGTTACCTTGACCTTCGCTCCAAAAATTACCGTGGGCAAAGCTGGTTCAGGTATGCACGTTCACTGCAAGTTCACGAAGGATGGCAAGAGCATGATGCTCAACGGCGGCGAACTCACCGACGAATGTAAGAAAGCCATTGCCGGCTATATGGTGGCTGGTACCTCATTGCCTGCTTTTGGCAATCCTAACCCGCTGGCATTCTTCCGTTTGGTTCCTCATCAGGAGGCTCCTACATCATTGTGTTGGTCGTTCTCGAACCGCAGTGCTTTGGTGCGTGTCCCGCTGGGTTGGGTCAACAACGGCAAGGACATGGCTGCTACCTGCAATCCGCTTGAAAAGAATTCGGGCCGCGATTTCAGCGACAAGCAGACCTTCGAATGGCGTGCTTCCGATGGTTGCGCTGACATGTATCTGCTGATGGCTGCCCTTTGCGCTGCCGCCCGTCACGGATTTGAAATCCCGAACGCTCTGGAAATTGCCGAAAAGACCTACGTTGGCCTTGGCGTCAACATCCACGATGACAAGAACAAGCAGATTCAGGAAGCTCTCGAACAGTTGCCTGATTCATGCGTTGCCGCTGCCAAGGAACTCGACAAGGACCGCGAGATTTATACTGCCAAGGGCGTATTCTCCGATGCCATCGTCGATTACATGATCAAGTTCCTCAACGACTTCGACGACACCAATCTCCGTCAGGAACTGAGCAAAGATCCTGAAAAGCTGATGAAATTCGTCAACGATAACATTCATGTTGGCTAATTTATAAGTAATGATTTCTATGATAAAAGGTACACCATGGCACTTCGGGTGTGCCTTT
>JAGHSL010000307.1 GCA_018065885.1 Candidatus Limimorpha equi | reverse complement strand
ACATAATTGTATTTCAATGCAATATCAGCAAAACTGACAAGACAATCGATACGGGCAACCAAAGTCGCATCGACTTGAATTGGCTCCACAAATTCCGAAACTGCCATCACCAATTCATTGTAGATGCGCTGTTCAATCATGCTGATTTTTTCTTCGGCACCCAAAATCTTCTGTTCGTATTCCTTCAGTTCCTCAGTAATGTAACGCTCGGCATTCGTCAGCGTCTGCTTACGAATCCATTCCTGCGGCACCTTATCCTTATGGGCATTGGTCACTTCCAGATAATAACCGAACACATTATTGTAGCCGACTTTCAACGATGAAATGCCCGTTGCCTCCATCTCGCGTTTCTGGATGCCAATAAGATAATCTTTGCCCGAACGGGAAAGACTGCGCAAGTCATCGAGTTCGGCATCAACGCCAACACCTATATAATTACCCTTCGACACCAAAGCCGGCGCATCGGGATTCAGTTCCTTTTTAATCCTATCGCGGATGGAAATGCAAGGATTCAGCTGTTCGGCAAATTTCAGCAAAGAAGGATGTCCGCATAACTCACAAGCCATCTTCAAAGCTTCAATCTGATCCAAAGCTCGTCCAACCTGCAACAGCTCGCGCGGATTGACCTTTGCCAGCGAAACCTTTGAAATCAAGCGCTCCAAATCGCCGACCTGACGCACAATGTCCTGAAACTTCTGAATCACATCGCGATGCTGCACAAAATAATCCACCACTTCGTAGCGCGACTCGATTTGTTCCTTATTGCGCAACGGTAGCACCACCCAACGGCGCATCAAGCGGCCACCCATAGGCGAGACCGTCTTATCGATGACATCAATCAAAGTCTTGGCGTTCATATTTGCTGTATGCAGCAATTCCAGATTGCGAATGGTAAACTTATCAAGCCACACAAACTGTCCTTGGTCGATGCGCGACATTGAAGCAATATGATTTATCTTATCATGCTGCGTTTCAAGCAAATAATGAATAGCTGCGCCAGCAGCGACAATGCCTTTCGGGAAATCATCAACACCGAAACCCTTCAGCGAAACCGTGTTGAAATGCTTGTTCAGCACTTCGTTGGCATAATCGTCGGTAAAAACCCAATCGTCGAAAACCGTCAAATAATACTTGCCGCCAAAAGCATCAATGAAATCCTTTCTCTTGTTGCGCTGCAGCAGCACTTCCGACGGATTGAAACTCTGCAAAAGCTTGTCAATGTATTCGTTATTGCCTTGCGTCAAGTAAAATTCACCCGTTGAGACATCCAAAAACGCAACACCTGTCACGCTTTTATCGAAATGCACCGAAGCCAAGAAATTGTTTTCCTTCTGTTCCAACACATTATCATTATAAGTAACACCTGGCGTAACCAGTTCCACGATGCCGCGTTTGACCAGTTTCTTGGCCAGTTTCGGGTCTTCGAGTTGTTCGCAGACAGCCACTTTCAGACCGGCACGAACCAATTTCGGCAGATAATTATCCAAAGCATGATAAGGGAAACCTGCCAATTCGACCTCGGAAGGCGAGCCAACACCACGGCGCGTACACACAATGCCCAGAATTTCAGACGATTTGATAGCATCCTCACCATACGTTTCATAAAAATCGCCAACGCGGAAAAGCAACATCGCATCGGGATATTTAGCCTTGAACGAATAATATTGCTTCATCAGCGGCGTCTCCGCAAAACCTTTACCTGCCATAATTTTCAAAATTTTGAAGGACAAAAGTAAGGAAAAAAGAAAAACAGCGGTTGTTTGGAGTAATATTTTGCTTCTGACCATTAGCTTTTAGCCTTTGGCTTGGCTTCGCCGCGAGTTGAGGCTGTCGTCGTAGCGAACCCTCGGCAAAACCGTACCAAAAGCCATAAGCCAAGTGCTAAAGGCATAAAGGCCGAAAACACTTTTGAACAATTTGAAGAAATTCAGGTTTAATGTTTACCTTTGCATAAAAATTTGAACGATGCACAAACTTAGCATGGAAGAGCTGAACAGGCTCACAAAAGAAGAATATGAAACTGTCGACAAACTGCCGATAATCATTGTGTTAGACAACATCCGATCGCTCAGCAACGTTGGAGCTGTCTTCCGCACAGCTGATGCTTTCCGAATCGGAGAATTATACCTTTGCGGCATTACGGCCTGTCCGCCCCACCGCGAAATACACAAAACCGCCCTGGGAGCCGACGAAACAGTGAAATGGCAATATTTCGAATCTACGGAAGCCGCATGTAAAGCACTGAAAGACAAAGGTTACAAAATTTTCGCCGTCGAGCAAATCGAAGGCAGTAAAGGACTTCAGGATTTCAAGTTCGAACCGAACAGCGCATTAATCATGGGCAACGAAGTGGAAGGCGTTTCCGACGAAGCCCTCCCCTATTGCGTCGGAGCCATCGAGTTGCCACAAGAAGGTACAAAACATTCGCTCAATGTTTCGGTATGCGCCGGAATCGTAATGTGGGAAGTATTCAGACAGCTGCACCTTAATATATAAAGGAACCATTAAGCCTCACTTTCAAGAAAAAAAGTACATTTCAAGAAAAAAAGTACATTTCAAGAAAAAAAACTCAATAAATTCATTGTCAATCAAATTATTTTCTATTTTTGTTCGCTAATTCGTGGGTTTTCATGGACACAGGCGAAATGAAATCCACGGAAAAAAGCAGAGCAGAATTTTGTAAAGTATTAAAAACTAATTAATTAAATAATCATTACAAACTTAACACATTAACGTTATGAAGAGAAATTTGACGTTTTCAAAGCTCGTGATGCTCGTCGTCATGGCAATCCTTCCTCTGACATTCTATGCTCAGGAAGGCAAATCAAAGAAACCGGTCGAAAAGTATTGGTACATTTTCGGCGAAGGCGGTTTCTCAATCAACCACGGTGATTTGGCCAATTACACTGGCTGGATTTTCGAGGATCTTGACAAGGACTATTTCCTGAAGAACCTCAACGGTCAGATTGGTGTCGGTTATCAATTTGGTGGTGTCATTGGCCTGAATGGTAAATTTGGTGCAGGTTCACTGTCAGGTTACAAAGAAGTACAGAACCTTACCATCATCGACCATCCGGAATTCATCCCGGAAGGTTCACCTTACGGTCTTACAGATTTGTCGATTGGCAACAATGACAATGATCAAAGAACCACTTACTTCGAGACCAACTTGAACTTGACTTTCAACGTGTTCAACATGTTCAACTACAACCCAAGAAGAGTTGTCAACTTTATCCCTCACGTTGGTATCGGTGGCATTTTCTACAAAGCCGGTATGATTCTTGACAAAGAAGGTGAAGTTTTGGTTGCAAAGAAAGACGACCGCGCTTCTGCCTTGACAGTTCCTGTCGGTGCTGAAATCAACTTCAACGTTGCTCCAAAACTCGACATCTTCGTTGACTACACCTACGCTTTCGCAAGCAAAGATGACCTTGACCAAGTTGAAAAATATCCAACCGATAAAGTTGAAGTCATCAACGACATGTATAGCCAGCTGAACCTCGGTCTCCGCTACAAGTTCAACAATCCTTGCGACATCGAAAAGATGGCTCGCGAATCAAAGGAAATCACCATGAGAGTCAACCCAGATCCTCTGACTGAAAAGGACGGCAAGGTTTGCTTCGACGTTATCGTCACCATCCCTGAAGAATACTTCGAAAAGCAGGCTGTCATGAACCTGACTCCTTATTTGAAGTATAACGGTGGCCAGATCGACCTCGATCCTATCACTTTCGTTGGCGAAAAGGTCAAAGGCGAAGGCGACTTCAGAGTCAGCTACAAGAACGGCGGTGAATTCACAAAGAACTATTGCATCGACTACGTTCCAGAAATCGAAAACAGCGAACTCATGGGCGATCCTATGTTCTATGTCTACAACGGCACCATCTATCCTACTCAGGACGAAATCGTGAAGAACACCTACTTCACTCAGGGTGGCGAAAGAAAACTTGCTGATGGCGTCATCGTCACCACCAAGCCAGCAGAACCGGAACCAGAACCGGAACCAGAACCGGAACCAGAACCAGTCCCAGAACCTGACTTCGTTTACTATTTTGCAAAGGATTCACACGTTATCCGCAACAACGATGTCAACAAGGCTGCAAGACAGGCTTTGAAGGAAAAGATCAATGCCGGTCAAGAAGTTAAAGGCTTCAGAATCGAAGGCTGGGCTTCTCCAGAAGGTGAACTCGACCACAACACAGGCCTCGCTGACGACCGCGCTAACGCTGCCGAAAAAGACATGAAGGCTCAGCTGAAGAAGGTTAAGGTAAATGCTAATAATTTTGAATTCAATGCCAAGGGCAATGGTCCTGACTGGGACACCTTCATCACCCTCGTTGAAAATTCAAATATCGCCGACAAGGAAGCCATCCTCAACGTTATCCGTAACGCTGGTGCTAACAGAGAACAGGAAATCAAGAACATGATCAATGTTTATCCTGAACTTGAAAAGGACATCCTGCCTCTGCTCCGTCGCGCTGAAGTTTACATCTTCTAATCTTTCAGAAGCATGACATGGAAAAGGCTGCCAATCGGCAGCCTTTTTTCGTTTGGTGATGAGGCAAATTTTATGCTGTCTGCCAGTTCTTCCGACGATAAACACTGATTCTTTCTCCCGCTGATGCCGCTGATTTACGCAGAGTTTTTAGACTGTAGATTACACGGATTGCATTGATTTTCAACAAACTACAGATTGGACAGATTGGACAGATTTATTTTTCATAAAACCGCAGATGACGCAGATTTTACGCGGATTAAATTTTGAATGCACAGACGCATAAATTGACAGATAGGCTGACGATAAATTGATAAAAAGATACGTGCGATACGTGGAGGCAAGAAAAACCGCAGATTGCGCGGATGACGCTGATTTTCAATAAACTACAGATTTTTGGAAAACACAAATTATCGCTAATGATTCATAAATAAATTGAAAAACAGAAAAATCACCTATTCATTTGTGGAAATTTGCGTTTGGCTACAGAATCAAAATGTAACCCTGTGCAAGCCGATTTCATAGGGTTGATTAATGGCTTCAAGAATCATTTGGTAATCCTTTTCTTTAGCCACGAAATCGAGTTTGTTTGTATCAAGCATCAAAATGCGCATATTGTTCTGTTCCTGACGGATAAAATCGAGATAACCACGCTGAATGTTTTCCAAATAGGTATCGGAGATTTCCTGCTCGTAACTGCGGCCACGCTTGCGGATATTGTATTGCAAACGCTCGACATCGGAATACAGATAAACCAAAAGCTCAGGTTTTGGCATGGTCGAAAAAATGATGTTGAAAAAACGTGAAAACAAGTCATATTCGTCTTCCTGTAAGTTGTTGCGTGAGAAAATCAAGGATTTGGCCACATAATAATCGGAAATGATGAAATCATGGAACAAGTCAAGGTTTGCCAATTTGTCTTTCAGTTGCTGGAAACGCAAAGCCAAAAAAGTCATTTCCACCTGAAAGGAATATTTGTCGGGTTCCTTGTAGAACTTAGGCAGAAAAGGATTCTTGTCTGCCTCAAACTCTTCAAGGACAAGTTTTCCGTTATAATCGTTAGCAATGCGTGTGGCAAGTGTCGTCTTGCCTGCGCCCACGGTTCCTTCTATGGCGATGTAATTGTATTCCATTGGCTGCAAAGATACGCTTTTAATGGCAACTACCCATTTGTTACACCGAAAAAAAAGAAAAGGCTGATTCGGCAATTTTAATATTTCTGTAAAAGTTTACAAAGGAAGCATTAAAGGAAAACCATAAAATCAAAAAAGGGACGCTTTTGCGTCCCTTTTCTCATATAAAGCTCATTATCAATTATTCAAAAGACTTGATAGCTTCCTGGATGCGGCTGATGGCATCGCGGAGTTCCTCTTCGGTGATGACCAACGGAGGAGCGAAACGGATGATGTGCTGGTGGGTTGGCTTAGCCAGAACGCCGAGGTCACGCATCTTGAGGCAGACATCCCAAGCTTCCTTGCCGTTGGTAGGCTTAATGATAATGGCATTCAACAGACCTTTACCACGGACCTTTTCAATCATTGGACTCTTGAACTTGCTCATTTCATCGCGGAAAATCTTGCCGAGGTAATCAGCCTTTTCCATCAGGTTTTCTTCCTTGATGACTTCAAGGGCAGCCATACTAACTT
Organism: Candidatus Limimorpha equi; assembly: GCA_018065885.1. Classification (GTDB taxonomy): domain Bacteria; phylum Bacteroidota; class Bacteroidia; order Bacteroidales; family F082; genus Limimorpha; species Limimorpha equi. The sequence goes on along the minus strand of JAGHSL010000307.1, from coordinate 1,149 downwards.
GAGCAGCAACCGGGTTGCCACCGAAGGTTGAACCGTGTTCGCCAGGCTTAATGTTCAGCATGATGTCGTCGTCAGCCAAAACTGCCGAAACTGGCACCACACCGCCACCGAGGGCCTTACCCAAAATCAGGATGTCTGGGCGGACGCCTTCGTGGTCGCAAGCCAACATCTTGCCTGTACGGGCAATACCGCACTGCACTTCGTCGGCCATGAACAGAACGTTATACTTCTTGCAGATATCATAGCATTTCTTCAGGTAGCCTTCATCTGGAACGTAAACACCAGCTTCACCTTGGATTGGTTCGAGGAGGAAACCTGCGACCTTCTTGCCGTGTTCAGCGAGAACCTTTTCGAGTGCATCAGGATCGTTATAAGGGATGCGGATGAAACCAGGAGTCATAGGACCATAGTTGGCGTATGATTCAGGATCGTTACTCATGGTAATGATGGTGATGGTGCGGCCGTGGAAGTTGCCTTCGCAGCAAACAATCATCACTTCGTCATTCGGAATGCCTTTGCAGACAACGCCCCAACGACGGGCCAGTTTCAGACCGGTTTCGTCGGCTTCGGCACCTGAGTTCATTGGCAGAACCTTATCGTAGCCGAAATATTCGGTGACGTATTTTTCCCATGAGCCAAGAGCGTCGTTATAGAAAGCACGTGAGCTAAGTGTCAGGCGTTCAGCCTGGTCGGTCATAGCCTTGATGATTTTCGGGTGGCAGTGACCTTGGTTGACTGCTGAGTAAGCTGACAGGAAATCGTAGTATTCCTTGCCTTCGACGTCCCAAACCTTGGCGCCTTTACCTTTTGCCAAGACTACTGGAAGCGGGTGATAGTTATGGGCACCGTATTTGGCTTCGAGGTCCATAGCCTGCTGTGAAGATGTGATTTTTTCGATCATGATCTGTAATTTAATGATTTAATATTTAAAGATTTAAAGATTCAAGGATTCAAGATTTAAAGATTCAAGGATTCAAAAAGAAAGAACCCTTTCAAAAACAATTGGCAAAGTTAGGCTTTTATTTCAATTGTTATCCTTTGGAATGGAAAAATTTAGCGTTTTTTTCTCAAATGCCGCAGCAGCAAAGCAAACGACACCGACAAGACGATGGCCAACAAGCCAAAGAAAGCAAGCCGATACGCACGCAT
>JAGHSL010000234.1 GCA_018065885.1 Candidatus Limimorpha equi | reverse complement strand
CAGGTTGCAGCAAGTGATGCTATTCGGAATGTGTTGTTTTATACTCATGGTGATTTGTGTTTAGTTTTGGCAAAAGTAGATTATTTTTCGTTATGTCGGCAACAAAATTGCATTCTGTGTTATATCTTTGCGGCAATTTATTTTAATACGATGAAAATTCTAATAATCAACGGGCCTAACCTTAATTTGCTTGGGAAAAGAGAACCTGAAATCTACGGGAACACTTCATTTGAAACCTATCTTGAGCATCTCAAGCAACGTTTCCCACAGCACGAAATCGATTATTTCCAGACAAACCACGAGGGTTTCATCATTGACAAATTGCAGGAAGCCGATACCTTTTACGATGCGGTAGTCATGAATCCGGGAGCTTACGCCCATACTTCCATTGCCATCGCCGACTGCATCCGTGCCATCAGTGTTATGGTGGTGGAAGTCCACATTTCCGACATCAGCAAACGCGAACCTTATCGCCGCCATTCCTTTACGGCTGAGGTTAGCAGCAATTGCTTTTCGGGATTCGGCATGGAAAGCTACGATAAAGCGATTGAATGGTTGGAAGCTTTTGGGAAAAAGAGTAAGTAAGGATTTTTGATTTGGATTTCGAGACTGTGGGATTTCGAGAAGCCTCGCGTTTCCTCGTCCCTGCGACTTTGATGTCTCGTTTTCAGTATGTAAGTAACGCTAAAGAAATAAGTTGTAACACATATAAACATTAGCAATTGTTTTCTTGAAGAACGCAAATTGCCACAAATTCTCAATAAATATATTAGAATTTGGATGATATACAACTAATTGCGATTTTTGATAATTTATGATTCATTTACGAGATTTTGCGTTTATCGAAGTCATCATTGTCGGTGGGGCAAACGGAAAGCGAAAATAACAGACATGATTTTTGTCGTGTCACAGTCTGCTAGCATGTAGAGACGCACGGCCGTGCGTTTTTACGTTCCAGAAAAACCGTTCCAAAACACGTTTTGGGGAAAGTTTTCGGTTCGGGTCTCTTCTTTTGAACGTTCCAGCGTAGGAGCTCCCGCCTACGCGGGAGTGACGGCCTTCGCGGGAGTGACGGCTTTCGCGAGGATGACGGCCTTCGCAGTGTGAATGACCAGAAAACGGGGAACGGCGGAAGCAAAGATAATTAATGAATAATTCATGGAAATTAATGGTAATTCATGTTTGAAAAAAGCCCTCACTGTCGGACGGACAAACGGAAAGCGAAAATGACAGGCAAGATTTTTGTCGTGTCACAGTCTGCTGGCATGTAGAGACGCACGGCCGTGCGTCTTTACGTTCCAAAAAAGCCGAACCTATAGGTCTAAATTAATGGGTAATTCGTGGATAATTGTTGGGAGTTAATGTTCGGAAAAAGCTCCCATTTTGTTATATGTAAGTTTTGGAAAAACGTTCAGGCTTCAAATCGCTGAATTTTCTTTTCCCGAACAACATGCCGTCAAAAACGATGTTGCGCTGATAAATGCAACTCACTTGGTGCTGTTGCAACTGACGGCGTTTTTCACGCAATGCGCCTAAACGTTTGTAAAAATCGACATGCGCTTGAAAAACCGCCTTGAAGTCGCCAAAGCCACCTTCAATCAAAAACTTGAATGCCGCTATCCAATCAAGGAAAATGCGGTAGACGATGACACGGTGTATCTTGTTGTCAGGCAGGTTTTTAACTAACAACGAAAGATTGTTCCTGAAATTCAGATACGTCTTTCGTGGCGAGTTTTTCGGCAAGGTGCCTCCGCCAATATGATAGACTTTCGACTGCGGACAGCAGAAAATCCTATAACCTAAATTTTTCATGCGCCAGCAGAAATCGATTTCCTCCATGTGTGCGAAAAACGAATCATCGAGACCACCATGTTTCAAAAACAATTCGGCACGGACAAACATGCAAGCTCCTGTCGCCCAAAACACTTCTAATGGCGTATCATATTGACCTTCATCGGTTTCCAGATTTTGGAAAATGCGTCCACGGCAGAACGGATAACCATATTTGTCGATGAAACCGCCGCACGAACCGGCATATTCAAATTTGGTCTTGTCGTGATAAGAAAGGATTTTCGGCTGACAGGCGGCAATGCTTTCGTCCGAATCCATCATCTCGATGATCGGCTCAATCCAATGCGGAGTTACTTCGATGTCGGAATTGAGCAAAACGAAATACTCAGCTTCAATCTGTCGCAAAGCCAAGTTGTAACCCGTCGCGAAACCGCCATTGCTCTCATTTTCAATCAAACGGATGTCGGGATAATGCGATTGCATAAATGCAACGGAATCATCGGTCGAAGCATTGTCGGCCACAACGATTTCCGCCAGTTCCCGATTGGTGTTTTCCAACACATTGGGCAGAAACTGCTCAAAAAACCGTCTTCCGTTATAATTCAATATGACAACCGCACATTTTAACATCTTGGACTTTTTTGACTTGAAATTTTTTTGTTTGCAAAGGGTGTCGTTCGCTGTCGCTCACTTTGCCCTTTGCTCCGTTAAGCTGCCCTTTCAGGGCGCACTCGTAATCCTTATTCTTTCCTTTTTCCTTTTTCCTTTTTCCTCTTTCCTCTTTCCTCTTTCCTCTTTCCTCCTAACTCCTCACCCCTAACTCCTCACTTTTCACTTTATTACCTTTCATCTTTCCACTTAAAAACTTTCCACTTAAAAACTTTCCACTTAAAAACTTTCCACTTAAAAACTTTCCACTTAAAAACTTTCCACTTAAAAACTTTCCGCCGCTCTCTTCCGTTTCCATCTTCGGTGTGACCAAAGCCAATTATCTGGATTTTCCTGAATGAATTTTTCCAGACATCTCACGTATTTTTCCATCACAGAACCATTTGAGGCTTCCTTCACGTCTTCATAAAGCAATTCAAACTCCACTTCATAATAGCCACGCTTCACCCTTTTCATGCCCGCAAACACGACTGCGTAATCAAGCAGTTTTGCAATTTTCTCCACCCCAGTGAACCAGCAAGTATCTTGATGAAGGAATTTCGTCCAATAGTCTGATTTCAAGCCCATTGGCGACTGGTCGGCAACGATAAGCGCCATGTTTAGGTATTCCTTGCGTTGCAGCAAATACTTCAAAGCCACGCGAGCTTCTAACATTTGCTCCATGTCAAGATTGTAATTCGTCCTCATATCATAGATGAACTTATCAAAATCAGGATTTTGAATACGCTTGTAAATGGCGGCGCATTTATGGGGCGAAAGGGTATGCATCAACTTTCCGAGCCACTCCCAATTGCCCGAATGGGGCAAAGCAAGGAAAAGGCTCTTCTGCTTTTCATACAGCTGCATGATGATTTCCGGATTCTTGAAATGTACATGCTTTTTCAGCTCTTCTGGTTTCATTACCAAAAGTTTACAAGCCTCCACAATGACATCACAAAGATTATGATAAAACGATTTTTCAATCCTTTTCAACTCCGCACGGCTCTTGTCGGGGAAGGAATTGAGCAAATTCTGTCGGACAACTTTACGACGGTATCGCGCAATGTAATAGATAAGCAAAAAATAGATGTCAGATCGCAAGTAAAGCAAACGGAAAGGCGTGATAGCCAGTCCGTAAGCCCATAATTTTGCAATATAAAAACCGATTTTTCTCACCTTATTAGTTATGAATGGGAACGTCAGCAATTATCTTGGATTATTGTATAAGTCGCCAGCTCTTGTGCCGCCTTCATATTGCGTTTGGTCGACACCTTCGTCATAGCCATGGCCGTAGATGCGGGAGTAGATTTCAAGTTGCCAGCGCGGATTGTTGATTTCGCCGATGACATCGGAATGAATCAAATGATAATCGTTGGTGACGAAATCCTTTGTCATGAAAACGAAACGCTTATTCCTTTGATTTGCAACCTCATAGTAATGCCAGATTTCGTATGGATAGGCTCCTGGTTCGTTTGGACTTTCCATGATTCGGTCAGGAGCGCCATATTTCAGGAAGACATAGCCACGGTCGCTGCGATAGCCTGGGAATGAGGTTGTTGTATAGGACGCATTGACGCTTTTGACTGCGGCAAGATAATCGTTCCAACCTTCGGCAGGATTCATTGGGGTACGCTCGCTCCAAAAATTGTAAAGGAACTGTTGCATGGTTTTCAAATTGCCTTCGCGGAGCATCGTAGGAATGTAATTCCTTTCGGCTTCCGAACAAACAGGATCCAAATACTTGATATACTGACTCAAAGTGTCGATATTAGTAATGGCGGAAGCGAAAGTGTTTCCAATATAGACCGAATTCAAGTCGGCAATGTCGTAACCCACTCCCGGGTTGCTTTTCTGGAAACGGGCACTGTTGGAGGCAACCAAAGTGTTGCTTCTGTCGCGCATTTCCACCACGAGATAATAGTTTCCGGTCGGCAGTTCGGAAATGTCGATGCTGGTCATCAGCACATTGGCTTCGGCAACATCATAACGTTTCGAGAAACAGAAACCACTCATTTTCGATGTCGATTCGCAGGACTCAATGAAATAGCTGACGAGATACTTGCCTTCAGCATAAAGACTGTTGCTGTTATATAATTCCGTATAGAAATTCAGTTTAGTGTCCTTTGCGCCATAGAAGCCGATGATGCGCGGCACGAAATCCAGACCGCTTTTCGTGCAAGTGGAAGGTTTCGCAGCCTTTGCATAACTGTCGTAAAGCAAAATGTCTGAAACGGCAGGCATATTCTTTGGAAAATCAATGACAACCGTAGATTTTTCAGTAGCAGCCAGGCCTTTAGGATTATTCACATCTTTCACCGAAATCTCCATTTCATATTCGCCATTGGGAAGCGAAAAACGCTGTTGGTCGATGAAAGCGCCATCCAAAGCTGCTGTATCGCTGACCACAGGGCTATTGAGCGCAATTTTCGAGTAGGCAGCCACCGCACCTTCATGTTTAATGATGGTGCTGATTTCGACCGTTGCGCGGAATTTACCCGGTTCAAACTGCTGGTAAACAGCAGTCTTGCAGTCAAAAGCCATAGCGTTTTCGACAAAAGGCGTTTCGCCGGGAGCCGAATAGGTTGTAGTGTTGAGGTATGGCCTCAAAATCTTGTGTTGTGCCATTGTGCAAAACGGCAACGCCAAACCTAACAGTAAGAATAAAATCTTCTTCATTATAAAATCATATTTTTGTTATCAGATTCATTTAGCAGGCACAAAAGTAAAATATACTTTGATACCATCACTTTATTATATTAAATACTTTCTCTACAATTCTCAACAAAATCGCTATAAACCATTTATATTCAATTGTTTAAAACAGACTTTTCAAATACGACATCAGGAAGGTCTGAAGGCTCAGATTGGTCTTAAAGACACCGGAAATCTTCTTCGTCCTTCGGTTTGTCCCACTATACGAGATGCCATCAAGTGCCGCAATCTCCGCGTCGTTCATGCCCAAAAGCACCAAAGCGCAATGCCTGACATCGCCCGTTGTCAGTTCGGGATAGGCGTTCAGCAAACGCAAGGAAAAATCGCCGAAACTTGAATTTGCCGCTTGCACCAAATCGATGAGATCCTTTTCACTCAACTTGATGTGCGGATATTGCGCCACGCTCTTAATCATGATGTCCTTTCCCTTCACCGATTTCTTAATCTTCATGCAAACCTGACATTCATTGAAATGCTGCCATGCTTCATCAAACGTATCAAAGGCGGATTTTCCTATTTTAAGTTGATTGTCGCTTTTTTGAGTAATCGCTGGCTCTTTTCCCGACTTTTCATTTATCTCATCTTTCTGCCTGTTTTCCTCAATTGTGGTTATCTGTTTCTCAATGTGTTTAATGCGGCGGCGGTTTCTCACAATCACATAAACCAGAATCCCAAATATGGCCAAAACCGAAACCAAAGGAATCAGATATTTCAGGAAATCGGCGTTTTGCTTCGTGTCACCAGTGGCTTCAACCTCCTTTTCATGGTTAGAACACAGAAACTCAATTTCCATTTTTGCTGATGCAAGATTCGATTCCATCAAGGCATTGCCGACATAATAGCGCGTGTAATAGACCTCTTTCTCCAATTCGCCGCTACGACGGTAAATGTCGGCCAAACGCGAAGCCGCATCGGTGCGGGCGAAACGGTCTTCCAAATCGAAAGAACGCTCCAAATAAGCCGCTGCCGAGTCGAATTGCTGCATTTCATAGAGCTTGCACCCAATGGAATGACAGAAAACCACGGAACCGATCGGGACAAGTCCCTGAGCCTCAGAGAATTTTGCCAGAGCCAAGTCGTAGGATTTCTCCGCCTGGCAAATGGCAGCCTCGTTGCGCAACATGGAAGCAAGCGCAACCGTATCGTTCAAATCGGAGAAGAAATCGGCAGCCAGAATAAAAGCCTTACGCGCCAAATCGTTGATACCGTAATAATAGAGCACTTCGCCTAAACGTGTGTGTGTCAAGGCAATGAAACGCTTATCATCAGCATTTCCTTGATTCGGGTCATTCTTTTCCATCAAGGAAAGCACATGCAGAAACGAGCGCGTGGCCTCTAAATCTTCATTCTGCATCGAAGCCATCACACCTTTATAATAATAGGCGCGTGCTTGCAAACCGAGCAGAGTTTCATCTTCGGGGAAAAGCAGTGACAAACTGTCGTAATACTGCGCAACTTCCTCCAAATCAGGGCAACTATCCAATAGCTGGCGGGTCTTGTAAGCCGATTCGACATAACGCAAATGCCACTCGTTGCGGTCGGCGACGGACCAATTTTCAGCCACATTTTCATATTTCACGACGCTATCGAACGCCATCTCAGGATTATCCTGCATCAGTTCAGCGATTTGCCTGAGTTCCGCATCGTGATGCGGTGCATCAAGCACATCAAAAGCCGATTTTTTGCCCGAACATCCGGCAAGGATGACGAGCAAAAACAGCAGAATCCGTTCTATTGCGCCTCTGTTTTTCACTTTTTCGGAGCGTTTTCGCACTGCAAATATAGAAATTTTGGGCGAAACAAGCAGCATTTAGAATGGAATTGAAAAATAGTTTGAAAACGCAAAACAATACTTATCAATTTGGTTTAGTTTTACTTAACATTCGCACCACCATTCAAAAATGCGGTCGAAAAGTTTTTTTTTCGCAAAACACTTGCTTGATTGATAATTTTTGTACTTTTGCAGCGGAGATATGGCTGAGTGGTCGATAGCGGCGGTCTTGAAAACCGTTAAGCCGAAAGGCTTCGGGGGTTCGAATCCCTCTGTCTCCGCCAAGCGACTCGCAAGTCGCTTTTATTTTACCCGAACCTGTAAAGGAGAGATGCCGGAGTGGTCGATCGGGGCGGTCTCGAAAACCGTTGACCACATTTGTGGTCCAAGGGTTCGAATCCCTTTCTCTCCGCTGAACAAATGGCGTAACAAGGTGACAACCAAAAGTTACGCCATTTTTCATTTCTCTT
>JAGHSL010000273.1 GCA_018065885.1 Candidatus Limimorpha equi | reverse complement strand
CCTTACAAAGAGACCATCAAGTTGCCGGAATTTACGGAAAAAGAAATTGACACGCTCATCGAAATGATTCAGCAACAGCCGGTTGTGCTGAGCAAACTTTTCAACCGCCAATTAGACGAATCATTGGCTAAGATGGCAGCCAAGGCAGGAATGAACCTGTTCCCCAAGCAGTGGAAAGACCTGAAAATGGAATGTTCATGTCCCGACTGGGCTGTGCCCTGCAAGCATCTGGCCGCCGTCATCTATAAGACAAGCATGGAAATCGACAACAATCCTTTCCTCGTTTTTTCACTCCACGGCATTGACCTGATGAAAGAATTGGAAAAACGCGGCATTACTGCCGCCAGCTCCATCGATTTAATGGAAGTTGAACACATCTCGGCCGTGTATGGTCAGGACGAGGCTATGCAACTCAAGGAAACGACATCGCAAATGCCCGACTACACCTTGCTTTCCAACCTTACGCTTCCGCTTTCCAACCTCCTGCCCTCCTCCCCTGCTTTCTGCCATGAATATGACTTCCAACAGGCCTATCAGAAAGAATTGATTCATATTGGCAAGTCTGCCGCGAAAGTGCTGCAAGGCAAACTGAAGTTTTCCTATGGCTCTTCGGAACCTATTGGCAGACACGACATCGTCACCGTCGACGACACACAACAAGCTGTATTTCAGCAGTTGCTTGACCTCGACACCGATTTACTCAACGACTATCATCCGTCCGTCATCGTCCTTCGCAGCTTGCTTGTCTGTGCCTTGCAGTTGATGGCTCACGGTTGCATCGTGCCGCAGATTTACCATGATTTGATGACGATAAAAGGGCGCGGACGCAAACCATCAACTGAAGAAAAGGAATATTGCATCGTGTGGCAGCCAGCCCTAATCGACGAAGCCACACGGAGCATTGTCAACAGATTGGGGCAAGACGAGAAACTGCTGTGCAAAATCATTTCAAACCTTGTCCCGTTGCTTTCGCACGAATATTTGAACGACCAGTTGCTTGCAATGTTCTTCAATGCAGAGCGTTATTTCTTCAAGGCCATTGGCGAAACAAACACTCCTGGAGGCATACGCTCGTGGCTCGACCGCTTTTTCATGCAAAACAAACATCAGGTGACATTCCTCATCAACGAAGCGGATGATGGCTTTGCCGTGGACGTGTTGACTGACAACGTTCCCCTGCACGACGTTATGACGGAGAAGACCTTTGCTTCCTCGCGCATGGAAATTTTGCGTCAGCTTGGCATTCTCTGCGACATTGTCGACGGACTTGACAACTACATCAACGGCAATGGCAGACATAGCATCCTTTTTTCCATGTCCAGTTTCCCCGAATTTCTGTTTCAGGTGATACCTGTCACACGCTTGCTCGGTGTGAACGTCATCATGCCAAAGGCATTGCAGACGCTCATCCGCCCTCAGGTTTCGGTGAAGCTGAAGTCGAAATCGAAAGAGTCAAACGGATTCCTCTCCATGGAAGATTTGCTCTACTTCGATTGGCAAGTGGCTGTGGGCGACGAGTTTCTCTCGCCAGAGGAATTCGACGAATTGCTCGGCCATGCCAACGGCCTCTTGCGTTTCAAGGAACAGTATGTTTATATCGACGAGGCTGAATTGGCTAAACTGCACAAGGTGCTCAATGCACCGCCAAAATTAAAGCCCGGCGAATTGTTGCAGACGGCTTTGTGCGGCGAATACAAAGGCACGCCCGTGGAACTCAGCGATGAGGTGCGCGAACTCATCCGACGGTTCACTACGCAAAGTGTGATTCCTTTGCCCGAAGGCATCAATGCACAATTGCGCCCATATCAGGAACGCGGCTATTCATGGATGTACCGAAACATGAAGATTGGCTTTGGCAGCATCATTGCCGACGACATGGGTCTTGGAAAGACGCTTCAAGTCATCACATTACTGTTAAAGATAAAGGAAGAAGGCGCTTTGGAAAAGAAAAAGGCACTTGTAGTAGTGCCTACAGGATTACTCTACAACTGGCAGTCGGAAGTGAAACGCTTTGCCCCACAGCTGCTTGTGGGCGTTTATCACGGTCCGTCACGCAACCTTAAAAGCACTGATTGCCAGCAGGCCGACATCATTCTTTCCACCTACGGTGTGGTGCGCTCCGATGCCGATTTGCTCAAGAAACAGAAATGGCAGGTGCTTGTCATTGACGAGGCGCAAAACATCAAGAACAGCGATACCGCCCAAAGCAAAGCCATACACAGCATTCCTGCCGACACCCACATTGCAATGAGTGGCACGCCTGTCGAAAACCGCTTGTCGGAATTCTGGAGCATCATCGATTTCACCAACAAGGGCTATCTTGGATCGGCAAAGGATTTCTCAGAAACCTACGCCCAACCTATCCAAAAGCTCGGCGATGCCCGAGTGGCCGAGCGTTTCCGCAAGGTGACGGCACCTTTCATGATGCGCCGTCTGAAAACCGACAAGAACATCATCAGCGACTTGCCCGACAAGGTTGAGCGCAACGAGTTGGCCACGCTCACTCCGGCACAAGCCGCACTCTATCAGGAGACGGTGAACACTTGCATGGCAGTGATAGAAGGTCTGGAGGGCGATGACAACCAGACGCTCTTCAAACGTCAAGGCCTCATTCTGCAAATGATGCTCGCGCTGAAACAGATTTGCAACCATCCGACGCAATATCTGAAAGACAACCAGTTGGATGCCACGCTTTCAGGAAAGACGGTAATGCTTTTGGATATGCTGAGAAGCATCATTGACGCCGATGAGAAAGTGCTTGTTTTCACCCAATTCAAGGAGATGGGCGAACTTCTCCAGCATTTCATCCGCACAACGCTCGACGAAGAACCGATGTTTTACCACGGCGGCTGTTCGCTGAAACAGCGGCAGGAAATGGTCGACCGTTTCCAGAACGTTCACAACGACCGCATCTTCATTCTTTCGCTCAAAGCCGCAGGAACGGGCCTTAACCTTACGGCAGCCACACACGTCATACACTACGACTTATGGTGGAACCCGGCAGTGGAAGCCCAGGCAACCGACCGCGCCTACCGTATCGGTCAGCACAAGAATGTGCAGGTGCATCGTTTCATCACGCAAAACACCTTTGAGGAACGCATCGATGCCATGATTCAGGAAAAGAGACACCTTGCCGACTTGACCGTTTCAACCGGAGAAAACTGGATTGGCAAACTCTCGAACAAGGAACTTAGGGAGATTTTCCGATAGGAAACAAAAATGGATATTCCAAAGTTCAACATTTTTCCAGCCTATGCCCGAAAAAGGCACACCTAAAACACTATCTTTGCAGTCGAAAAGCGCAACACATAACAACGACACATGGCACTGAACCAGACAAACAAACTCGCTTGGATTGTGGAGACCATCCATAAAGCCCGCAAGATTACCTTTGAGGATCTTAACCGCAAATGGCAAGAGAATGAAGACCTTAGTTTTGGCGAGCCATTGCTGAAACGAACCTTCCACAAGTGGCGGCAGAACATCGCCGACACCTTCGGTCTCGACATAGAATGTGAAAAGGCGGCACCCTACCGTTATTACATCGAAAACGCCGATGATTTGGAACAAGGCAGCATCGAGAAATGGCTGCTTAACACTTACGCCGTCACCAACTCGCTGATTGAGAGCAAATCCATCAAAGACAGGATTCTGCTTGAGGAAATCCCAAGCGGTCGCGAACACCTCGCCCCCATCATCGATGCGATGAAGAA
>JAGHSL010000352.1 GCA_018065885.1 Candidatus Limimorpha equi | reverse complement strand
CGACTGCAAATCTTTTCCGGCATATCACCCAAAGCCCTTACATCATTTATGGAACAAGACGAGTTCAACAATCTCGTCAATTATGTGAAACACTTTGTAATTTTCGGCAAAATCCCCAACGACATACGGAAAATCAATGCAAATGTCAGCAACAAGCAGTTCATCTGCTACACCTTCCATTGCATCTTTGAAGATTTGCAGGGCAGCGAGGCTAATCACAAGGCTGACGAATGGGTTGGCCTGATGTTTGCCATTTTCAGTAATTTTGATACCGTGCTTCCCAAAACATTCATCAGCAAGTTCAGCGAAAAGCCCAAAGACTACGATGAAACCGTAGCCACAATTGAGAAGAATCTTGCCAGTTGAGGTTTGGGACTCCAGTGGTGAGTGAATGGTGACTCATGGTGAACGACATCACCGAGGTCACCATTTTCCATATCAACACATTGATTATCAATACCGAAAAATTCCCTTGAAGTTAGTTTGCACTAACTATTGCGCACCATATTGTCACTGTACTAAAATTGCCGAAAAATTTGAAAGCAATGGTAGTACAACTCATCAACAGAACAAGATCACCCCCCACACAGGGCCAACAGTCCTGGAAGCAATGGCATTGCCAGAAAGGAGGGGAAAAAACGATAAATCATAAATAATAATGTGTAATAAAATGGAAACAAAACCCAACAACAGCAACCGCTGCAACAGCAGCAAAAAAGAAAACAACATTAATAATAAGCCAAAAAACGTAATCATCATGGCAATTGTAAACAAAGGAATCCTTGACGGATTCTCAGGAGCCGTCGGCACAGTAGTCGGCTCAAAATGGAACGGACGTTACGTCATGCGTAGCCGCGCCATTGAAGTGAAGAACGCGAACACCGAAGAGCAGGTGAAGCAGCGCAACTTCTTCAAGGAGTTGGGCAAGGCCACCCGCGGCATCAGCAAAGAGATGCTGAGGGCGCTCTACCCCACCGAAGTGACGGGGCTGTCGCGTCGCAACCTGCTGTCGCGCCAGATTGCCGCCTGTGCTGTAAACGAAGGCGACACCAAGACGCTCGACTTCAGCCGCATCGTCAGCCTCGGCAACGGTCCCGATGGGGCTGGCAGTCTGCAGTCGGCCACAGTTACCGACACCACTGCCGTCATCCTGCCTTGGGACGTGAGCGAGATTGAATACGATGCCGGCAACTCGAATGCCATCATCGTATTGTTCAACCAGACCCACAAGGCTGTCACCTTGGTCAACACCAACGTGTTGGTCGAAGCGGAAACCGCGACGCTCAACCTGAAGGGCTTTGCCCAAGCCGGCGACCAGCTCTACTACTACGCAACGGTAGCCACCAAGGGCAAAGTATCCACCCGCGGTTTCGGTTCGTTCATCATCAAGACCCGCGCCGAGAAATAAGCATCGTTTCACGGCAACCCTCCCTGTGAGGGACTCTCAGCAAGGCGCTTCGCATGAAGCGCCTTTTCCGTTTAGGAACAGGCAATATTTCACATAACCTTCAAAACTCCAGCAAAACCTTTTTGGCAGAGGAAACCATTCATTAACAAATGTATGGCGGACGCTGATAAGATCAACCACGAATTGCACGAATCTACACGAATGGGCCTTGCTGACGCAAAGCTGGTTTTTATTCGTGAGGATTAGTGAGATTCGTGGTTGGGAAAAAATTGTGTCGAACAAAACATCGCGGTTGAGAAGTTGAACCAGAATACGCAATATGTTTAGTTTTGAATCACCTTGATTTTTCATTCCTTCACCACGCGCGAAGCCTTTTTACAGCATTCGGCAAAAGCTATCTGAAAAATAACTATTTTTGCAACACAAAGTTAAGCAAGAATTTTTAAAACATCCCTATGACAAACGAAGAGAAACTAAACGAATTATTGAAACAACGCGGCATCAATCCCGAACAGTTGACAGCCATCACCATGGAAGACATACTGGCACAAGCCGAAGGATGCACCCATTTGATGGACATTTATTATACCCTGAAAAACACTGTGGATATGGAATATCCCTACTGGTACAACCGGGTCTGGCAGGAAAACGACGGCGACATTACGATTGTCCGCCGCGCCAAGGCCATGGCCGCCGCCTTGTCACACATGACAGTGACGATACAGCCATACGAAAAATTGGTGATGAACAAGACCCGCAACGTGCGCGGCGCTTTCCCATTCCCTTGGGTGACGGCAAGTTTTTTCAACGCACAAGCCGAAGCCCTGATGTCGGAAGCCGATGCACCAGCCTTGTCGGAAGCCGACGCTGTCTCCATTGTTGGTGAAGGAGGCGGAAACGTAACTAAAAGCTACGGGAACATCATTTCCTTGGCAAAGAAATTCGGAATCCGCAAAGAGGAAATCCCAGTCTTAGTTGAAGTTTCTAAGTCATGGAACGGCAATTCCGTAGAAGAATTGAGCAACAAATACGCCAGATATACCCCTGGTTACCAGTTGGAGCAAAACATTATGGAATCCGTGCTGTGCATGTTCGATTCCTATTGCATTCCCCAAGGACGCGAAGTGATGAACTACTACCTGCCGCTGCAGTACGGTTGGGACGGCATCATTGACTTGTGCGACCAACGCATCGAAGAGACTATGGGTGAATCCGACGGCGACGGCATTCTCGGCATGGGACGCGGCTATTATTATGTGGCCATGAAAATCATCGCCCAAGGCATGAGCAAATGGTGTCAGAACTATGCCGACCGCGCCCATTATCTTGCCAGCATTGAAACCGATGCCGTTTTCAAGAAGAATTACGAAGAAATCGAAGCAGTGATGGCGCACATTGCACACAAGGCTCCGCAGACTTTCCGTCAGGCACTACAATTGACCTTGGCCTGTCATTACGGCGTGGTGAACGAAGACCCGCAATCGGGACAGTCCATCGGCCGTATCGGACAGGTATTGCAGCCATTCTACGAAAAAGACATCCGTGAAGGCATTACAACGGAAGAAGAAGTGATTGAACTATTGGAATTCTACCGCATCAAAATCACCTGCATCGAATGTTTCGCATCTGCCGGCGTGACGGGCGGCGTGCTTTCGGGCAACACCTTCAACAACCTTTCGCTCGGCGGTCTCAACCGCGATGGTCTGAGTGCGGTAACGCCTCTTGAATATCACATCATTGAAGCCGGTATGCGATGCAGGACAACCCAACCTACGCTGTCAATCTTGTATGACGAGAAAACTCCGGAATCATTCCTGATGAAGGCGGCCAGCTGCACCAAACTTGGCATGGGCTACCCTGCTTGGATGAACAACCAGACGGGCATGAATTTCATGATGATGAATTACGGTCCAGAAGGCATGAACCTGCAAGATGCCCGCGCATGGTGTCTGGGCGGTTGCTTGGAGTCTTCGCCCTGCTGCTTCCTGCCTTTGGAATACGATGGCAAAATCACATGGATTCCAGGCGGAGCTGGTCCGACGGCTGGTAGCGGCGTTCATTTCGTAGGTCTCCCGAAAGTGCTTGAATTGGTGTTGACCAACGGATACGACCACCGCATGAAACGCCAGATTCTTCCGGCACATAACCGCAAACTCGACAGCCTCGAAGCCGTGCAGGAGGAATGGGTGAATTACCTGAAACAGATTATCGATGTAGTCAACAAGGTGAACAACTTGCAAATGGACATTTGGCGCAAGCATTGTATGCCGATTGTCAATTCGCTGCTCAAACCCGATTGCTTCACCAAAGGCCGCGACCTCGGCATGATGGGCGGACGCTACAATGCCACCATCAATTTTGAATCCTGCGGAACCATCACATTCGTCAACGCGCTGTCATCATTATATAAGAATGTGTATAAAGACAAAAAATACACATTGGAACAAATGTTGGAAGCCATGTTGCACAATTTCGGTTTCAAGACATCATACGAGACAGGCGTATTCTCGCCTGATTTCCGCGAAGCCACCGACGAAGCCAGCAAATACGCGCAGATTTTCGCCGACTGCCTGAACGCGCCGAAATTCGGCAATGCCGACTGGGAAGCCGACCAATTCCTGAAATGGTATGAAGACACCATGTTTGGCCTGACACGTTCCTTCCAATCGTATTACGGGAAACCGCTGTACATGTGCCAGATTTCGGTTTCCACCCACGGCCCACAAGGTTTTGTGACTTTGGCCGATGCCGCAGGCCGTTTGGCCGGAACCACCTATTCCGACGGATCCGTTTCCGCCGCTGCCGGAACCGACAAGAACGGCATTTATGCGATTTTCGAATCGGCAACGGTTTACGACCACGGCACACAGCAGAATGCCCAGATGAACCTCAAGCTGCATCCCTCGGCAGTAAATGGTGTTCAGGGAACCCGCAAACTGTTGGACATTGTACGCGCTTATATGCGCAAGGGCGGATTCCATGTGCAGTTTAACATTGTGGATTCAAAGACCCTCCGCGATGCCCAAGCCAAGCCTGAAAACTACCGTGACCTGATGGTTCGTGTGGCCGGTTTCACGCAATATTGGTGCGAAATAGGCAAACCTATTCAGGACGAAGTGATTTACAGGACAGAATATGAAAATGCGTAACCGTCAACAATTTTAATTCAATGATTATGAAACACATAGATTGCAAAAATTACATATATTTAGATTGCGAAAAAGGAATGTGCGCCCTTTCGAAAGCAATATTGCCCATCGATGGAAAAGGAAGCGATGCTTGTCCACGTTTCGTGACAGCGGAAAAATGCGGCTGCTGCCTTCATTTCACCAACCCTGATTCACACAACCTGGGAACTTGCAACGGCTTTGAAAAAGAAAACTGGACGTATGCATCCTGTGGTGCTGCCTCCTGCGAACATTTCAAAATGAAATAATTCCAAGATGACGGATTCAAGCAACATCCAAGCCGTCCTTTTCGACATTCAGGCCTTTTCGGTACACGATGGGCCTGGGTGTCGGACGACTGTCTTTTTTTCAGGCTGTCCTTTACGCTGCCGCTGGTGTTCCAATCCTGAAAATTTCACGGTTCATCCGCATCTGATGTTTGCGCAGCGGGTCTGCAAATGGACTTCGGGATGCCGTGCCTGTACACAGCGTTGTCCACGAAACGGACTGGCTTTCACTGAAAAAGGGCCAGAGGTGCAATGGGAGATTTGCCGCAAGTGCCATACTTTCGAATGTTCCAGTGCCTGTGCATCGAGTGCGCTGAAAGTATGTGGCAAGTATTATTCCGTCGACGAACTCATGTCGGTGCTGAAACGCGATTTCAACAACTGGGGAAGCGAAGGCGGCGTCACTTTCAGCGGTGGCGACCCATTGCTCCATGCGGAGTTCCTGAAGGCCGTTTTGGTAGAATGTAAAAAACTGCAAATCCATACGGCTGTGGAGACTTCGGCCTGCGTGCCGGAAAGCACGCTTCTCGACATCATGCCTCTGGTCGATTTCGCATTTGTGGATGTGAAAAACATGGACGACGAAAAGCACAAAGCCGGGACTTCCGTTTCCAACAGACTTATTCTAAGCAACATTTCCGCACTGAAAGCCTCGGATTGGCAGGGACGGTTAGTGTTGCGTTATCCAGTCATCAGCGGATACAATGATTCCGAAGCAAACGCCATCCGCCTAATCGATTTCATGAAAGAAAACGGATTGTTTGAAGTCAACATTCTGAAATTCCATCGTTTAGGACAGACCAAATGGGAACAATTGGGACACACCTACGATTATGCAGCAAGCGGCGACGTGGATGATGAAACACTGCAACGTCTGCAATCCGTTTACCTTGACCACGACATTTTGTGCTACATTGGCGACAAAACGCCTTTCTGAATCAATCCTGTTTTTATTGTTTCACCACGCGCGAAGCCTTTTTGCGGCCTTCAGCAGTAGTGACGACGACGAAATACACGCCCGATGCCTGTTTTGAGAAATCGAGGCAGGCATCTTCGTTTTCTGCCTCCATGCTGCTGATTTTCCGGCCTTGCGCATCGTAAACCGTTACAAGGTTCAAGCCTTGGCACGAAACATGCAATTGGTCGGCAACAGGATTCGGATATACCGCAAAATCATCAGTCTCAAGTTCATTTACCGCATCGAGGTCGTCAATAATGTTGGTGAAGTTTGTCCAGCCCGGAGTCTCTTCGTACAGCGGCTTTGTTCCGCATGGCACATGAACAGGAATGTCGAAATCGACGTATGAAAAGACAGCAGGCGGGCTGTATGGCGGTGCAAGAGCATCTATTTTTATGTATGTCAAGCCTGAACACCCACCAAAAGCCAAACTGCCAATATTATTCAAAGTACTCGGCAACTCCACCCCTGTCACGGCATCACATTTTGCGAATGCATCTTTCCCGATTTTCATCACGCCCTCGGGCAAGGTGACAGTCCCTGTGAAGCCACATTCATAGAAACAGGAATTGGGAATTTCCGCCAATGGCGCCTGCATATCGAGGCTTGTGAAAGCACACCTATAGAATGCATTTTCTCCAATCGAAGTCACCGACTGAGGGATGACCAATGGTCCTGTCAGATCAAGAATATACCAGAAAGCAGATTCTCCAATACGCTCCAACGACTCCGAAAGCGTAACGCTTGTAAAAGTTGAAAGCGAAAAAGCATAATCACCGATAGCGACAACCGTATTAGGAATCACCAATTTACCATTCTTCTCACTGAACATATTAAAGTGTTGGAATGCCTGGTCGGCAATCGAAACCACTTCGTAGAGACGGAATGTGTGGGTGGTATCGGCGGCCATTTCGGGAATAATCAAGTCGCCCCCCTGTGGCGAAGCCTCGCTATTTACGACCTCCGCCTGTGGCGGATTGGACGAAAGGATTTTGTAATAAAGCGTATGGCCTGGCCCGCAACCCGAAGCAAAATCGTAATCAGGAATCTGCGCCATCGCCCCAACCGAAATGAGCAGGGCGGCAATGAATAAGGTTATGTGTTTCATTTTTAAATATTATTTGAGTTAAACGTTAATTCAAAGACTTTATTTCCTTAATATTTCAAAAACATGTCTCCTATGGTCAGCAGCAAAAGCCTCAATGAAGTACACACCCGACAACATATCGGAGAAATCAAGGCAGGCATTTTCGTTTTCCGTCTCCATGCTGATGATTTTCCGACCTTGCACATCGTAGACCGCCACACTATTCAAGCCTTGGCACGAAACATGCAATTGATCGGCAACAGGATTCGGATAAATTTCAAAACCCTCATTCTCAACCTCTTCTACCGAATCAGGGTCGTCAATAATGTTAGTGAAATATTTCCACGCAGGATCCTCTTCATAAAGCTGCTTTGTTCCGTATGGCACATATACGGGGATGCTTTTATCAACATCAACAAAAACCGAACTTGGGCTGTAGGGCGGTGTAACAGCATCTATTTTAATGAAAGTCAATCCCGAGCAGGCCACAAAAGCCATATCGCCAATGCTGGTCAAAGTGCTCGGCAGCTCCAATCCCGTCAACTCTTGGCAAATCCCAAACGCATCAATTCCGATTTCCGTCACCCCTTCGGGCAAAGAAAGCGTTCCCTGGAACCGGCAGCCATAGAAACACGATTTTGGAATTTCCGTCATCAGTGCCGGCCAGTCGAGGCTTGTGAACCCACATCCGGCGAATGCGCCCTGTCCTATTGAAACCACCGACTGCGGGATGACAAGCGGTCCCGTCATGTTGGAATTGTAGGCGAATGCCTCGCTGCCAATGCTCTCCAACGATTCTGGAAGCGATAAGCTTGTAAGACTCATGTAATAAAACGCACGGCTACCAATAGAGAGAACCGTATTGGGAATTACCAATGCGCCAGTTTCTTCTCCATAATAATCATCGAATGCGTCATCGGCAATCGAAACCACCTCGTAAAGTCGGAATGTGTTAGTGGTATCGGCAGCCATTTCGGGAATAATCAGGTCGATGCTCTGCATCGCTGGAACTCCATACACAAGTTCCGCTTGCGGCGGATTGGATGATAGAATTTTGTAGTAAAGCGTTTGCCCTGAGCTGCACTTCGAGGCAAAATCGTAATCGTATGTCTGCGCCATCATCCCAATCGAGATGAACAGGGCGGCAAATAATAAAGTTAAGTGTTTCATTTATTGTTTTATATAAACCTTAAATCCGCAACCGATCTGCAAGAGTAATGAGTTCCAATGTGGCAGGCCGGGGAGATGCCTTCAGGCCTTAGTGAATAGCTTTTAGGTGTTTCCGTTGCACAAAATCCCCTTACCCCACGATGCGTCTTGAGGCAATACGCGGTCATCGGCCCGTAAGGAGCCGGCCTTATCCGCCGTCAGCCGCGAATGCGTCTGCATAGGCGGGGTTTGAGGAGTAGATGTTCAGCACGTTGCGCCTTGCCGTCCTGACCCACTTGGCCGGCACGGAGACGAACCTGAAGACGAAGGCCTTGATGCGGCTGGTGGGCTTCAGCCCGAACCGCCCGACGCCGA
>JAGHSL010000400.1 GCA_018065885.1 Candidatus Limimorpha equi | reverse complement strand
AAAGCAAGGAAACTGCCCATCAGAACGCCTGAAAAAGAGAGCAGCACCGTCCGCGGACGGGCTGCTCTTATCCATGATTTAACTGAAGCCATGATACTGATACTGTTTGAGTTATTAAAAAGATTAACGGGATTCAGCTTTGCTGAAGAAATGCTTGCATTCAACGAAGTTAAGTCTCTCAAAAATCGTTATTTATAATCTCTCAAAAATCTGTGTTTGCATTCCAAATAAACAATCTTATTTGTTTGCAAACAATGATTTTCGAAAGATTTTTGTTTTTGATTTTAATAAGATTTCTTGCCGTTAGGCAATCCCATAAAAATCTTAAATCAGCATTTTATCTTCTTCTGCCTCCGCCACGGCGACGTGGTGAGTAGAAATCATCATCGTTGTTTCGGGCTGCGCCACGGCGACCTCTGCCCGATTCTTTCGATGCACTTCTCGATGAAGACTTTGACGACCTTGAAGAACTTGATGCTGAGCTTTTTGAACTGTTTTTCTTGGCACCAAAACCTCTTTCGGCATTGCGTTTCTTGCGGCTTGGACGCTCGTCATCGTCGTCAAAGAAATCGATGTGGTTCTTCATGGCAAACCATTCGTCGTCTGGAATCCATTCGCGGCCATCGCGTGAGCGTTCCACTTTTATTTTCGGTTCGTCATCCGATTTTCTCTTCTTCGATTTCTTTTCCCACATGTTGTCTTCCGACGCTTTTTCGCGTCGGCTTTCGCGTTCCTTGCGTTCCGGCTTGTCCTCACGCTCGGCGCGGCTGCTGCGCTCGCTTCTTTCTTTGCGTTCCCCTCTGCTGCCACGATCCTTACGTTCGCCTCTTCCACCTTTTTCACGTTCTTCTTTTGAAGGTTGTTCTTTGGCAACTTCAACCACAATGCCCTTCGGATTGTTGTGCGGGTCGGCGAAACATTCCAAAATCATAGGGATGGCTGATTCCTCGACATCAACGAATGAGTAATCATCGAACAAATCGATGCGTCCAATGCGAATGTCGCGGGTGTGGGTGACATCGTTGATTTTGCCAATGATTTTCTGTGGCAGAATGTGGTCGTTTTTGCCGAGACCGAAATAAAGGCGTTTCAGGCCTTCATCGCGGTTGGCAAGTTCCTTTTTGCGTTCCTTGCGGTCGCGTTTTTCGTCTTTTTCGTCCACATTCAGGTCGATGGCGTTCTTGTAATAATCCAGGAAACGGTTGAAGTTTAGGGCTACCATTCTGGTAATCAGTTCTTCACGCGTCATCCATTCGAGTTTGCGGAAAATGACTGGCAGGTAATCGTCAATGTCCTCGCGGTTGATGTCGACGTGTTCAATGCGGTCGATGTGGTTGAAGAGCTGCTTTTCGCAAACTTCTTTTCCAGTCGGAATGGTTGCTCTTTCAATCGGGCGGTTGACGATTTTTTCTATTTTCTTGATTTTGCTCTTTTCGCGCAAGTTAATCAGACTGAGGCAGATACCACGTTTGTCGGCACGACCGGTACGGCCACTGCGGTGAACGTAGGTCTCAATGTCGTCAGGAAGGTTGTAATTAATAATATGTGTCAGGTCGCTGACATCAATGCCGCGTGCGGCGACATCGGTGGCGATGAGCAGTTGCAGGCTCTTTTTGCGGAAATGATCCATCACGTTGTCGCGCATACCTTGCGACAAATCGCCATGCAAAGCGGCGGCATTATAGCCATCTTGAATCAGGTTGTCAGCAATTTCCTGTGTCTCTAACTTGGTGCGGCAGAACACGATACCATAAATTGATGGCGTGTAGTCGATGATGCGCTTCAACACCGAATAACGGTCCTTGGCGGCCATCATATAATACTTGTGGTCGACATTGGCCGTGCCCGAATTGCGGCTGCCGACGGCAACTTTCACGGGGTCGGTCATGTATTTGTTGAGAATGGCCTCGACTTCCTGCGGCATGGTGGCCGAGAACAGCATGGTGTTGCGTTCCTTGGGCATGTATTCCAGAATGTCGTCGACTTCTTCCTGGAAACCCATGTTGAGCATTTCGTCGGCTTCATCGAGAATCAGGGTCTTTACATTGCTGAAATCCACACGGTTACGGCGAATCATATCGCGCAGACGACCAGGCGTGGCAACGATAATCTGCGGCTTTTTGGCTAAGTCTTTGAATTGAAGTTCAATGCTTGCACCACCATAAACTGGCACAATCAGGATTTCTGGAATGTACTTGGCATAATTGCGTAAGTCCTTGGTAATCTGCATACAAAGTTCACGCGTCGGACACAAAATCAAGGCTTGGACACAACGCTGTGTCGCATCGATTTTGTTCAGCAGCGGCAAACCGAAAGCAGCCGTCTTACCAGTACCCGTCTGTGCAAGGCCCACGAAATCAACATCTTGCTCCAACAAAACAGGAATCGATTGTTCCTGGATTGGCATAGGATTTTCAAACCCCAGCTCCTTTATAGCCTTCAACAGAGCGGGATTCAATCCAAAATCTGTAAATTGTGACATGAAATAATGTTTGTTGTTGATAAATAAGGCGGCAAAATTAGTAATAATTAGCGAATTACGATGTTTTTATTTCCGTTTTGACAAAAATTGTCGTTTTTAATCTGTCAAAATCCTTATCTTTGCTCCCCAATGAAAAACGGATTTTCCGCCATATTGTTTTCGCTGCTGGTTTTGGCTTCCTTTAGTTTTTGCAAAAGGAAACAGGTTGATAATGAGCTGATAACACCATCTGTTTCAATTAATGTCGACAGCATTTTTGTCGATTTGGAAACGAATGATTTGGCAAAAAAGCACAAGACGGCTGATGCTTTTTTCACCAATCTGGCCAGATCGGGAATGAACGGCGTGGTTTTGTATGCCGAGCAGGGACGAGTGGTTTATAAAAATGCTTTCGGTGTGCGTGAACTCAACCGTCGGCATCCTGATTCGTTGCGTGTCGATGACCAGTTCCAGCTTTCTTCCGATTCGAAAATGTTTACAGCTGAGGCAGTTATGATTTTGTATGCGCAGGGCAAATTGGATTACGATGCCGATGTGCGGACTTATATTCCTGAATTTCCTTACGAAGGCGTTACGGTTCGGCATTTGTTGAATCACCGTTCTGGTCTGCCGCGCTACGATGCCATGGCCGATGAGTTCTGGCCCGACCGATCCAAGCCTTTTTCCAACGAGGAAATGATCAAAATGCTTGCCGAGCGAAAGCCTGAAGTTTACGCATCTCCCGATGTGACTTTTTTCTACAACAACATCAATTACGCATTGTTGGCTTCAGTAGTTGAGCGTGTTTCGGGACAGCATTTCGAGGATTTCATGCGCAAAAACATCTTTGAGCCGCTTGGCATGGACCGTTCGTACATTTATTCAATGCGAAACGATTCGGTGGTTTCGCTTTACATGGATTGCCTTGTTCAGGGACATGAATTGTACAGGAAAGGCGCCGTCAAGGAACAAAACAATTATCTGAATGGCGTGATGGGTGATAAAATCATGTTTTCGACAGTCGACGACATTTATAAGTTCATGATGGCTTTAGACTGTAATCTGCTTTTGCCTGATAGCATTCAGTGTGAAGCTTTTAAGCCTGGTTCCGATTTTTGGAAACGGGGCGAAAACTATGGTTTTGGCTGGCGCATGAGCGAAAAGCATCCTGGTGCTGTGTATCATTTCGGCTGGTGGAAAGGCTATCGCAGTGCTGTCATCCGCAATGTGGCTCAAAACCGTGTCCTGATCATTCTGACCAATACGACCTACAATCTTCCTGGCGAGCTTCTTTGGGAATTTGTTACCGATTCGACTTGTTGTAGTTTGCCCGAATCATCTTGGAATCCGAAAGTTGTGCGTCTCGAGTTTCAACAGACCATGGAGTGTGACGAATAAAAAAAGCCTTCCCCAATAGGAGAAGGCGAAAAAACATATTACCTTGTTAATTAGTCTTTTGTAACCAGTTTGAAGCCTACGCCGTGAACGTTTTGCAGTTCAACTCTTGGGTCTTCCTTAAAGTATTTGCGCAGTTTGGTGATGTAGACATCCATCGAGCGGGCATTTTCTTGCGTCACTTCGTTCCAGATTTTGCTCAGTGCCACTGGACGTTCCAGAGTCTTGCCCATGTTTTCGCAAAGGAGGAGCAGCAAGTCCGATTCCTTTGAGGTCAGTTTGATGTCCTGCTGTCCGTTGGAAAGCAAATGGCGTGCGGCATCGAATGTGTAGCTGCCCAATGCAAAGGTCGTAGGCGAGCCTGCGGTTGCCTTTGAGCGGTTGTAGACGGCACGGATGCGCATCAGCAGTTCGTCCATGCTGAAAGGTTTGGTGATGTAGTCGTCGGCACCAATTTCAAAACCTTCCAGAATGTCTTCCTGCATGGTCTTTGCGGTTAGGAAAATGATGGGAATGCGGGGATTGATTTCCTTCACTTTTTTTGCCAATGTGAAGCCATCCATGATAGGCATCATAATGTCGAAAATGCAGAAATCGTATTGCCCTACTTTGAATGCATCAAAGGCAATTTCTCCATTTGGACATAATGTTGCAGGATACCCCTTAGCATCGAGATATGCTTTTAAAATCATGCCGAGGTTTTTGTCGTCTTCGGCTAATAAAATATTGATTTGTGACATAAGTTAAATACCTTACTATCAGTTAAAAAATCAAATGATGAACACAACTCTGATAGCTCTTAAATGGCTATCTTTCAATTTCACTGCAAAAATAGGCTTTTTTTCTTTAATAAATGCAATAAAAATTAATTTTTCAAGGGCAAGGTTAGGATAAAAGTCGAACCGTGGTGAAATTCGCTTTTCACGTCGACGCTGCCTCCATGAAATTCTGCAACGTGTTTCACATAATTTAGACCTAACCCGTGGCCTTTCACATCGTGGATGTTGCCCGTATCGACACGGAAAAACTCGTCGAAAACCTTGTGCTGGTCGATTTTCCGTATGCCGATGCCGTTGTCTTTTACGCTGATTACAATCGAGTTTTCGGTGTTTTCGGTGGTGATGGTCACCGTTGGATTTTTGCCTCCGTATTTCAAAGCGTTGTCAATCAGGTTGGAAATGGCGTTTCCGATGTGGATTTTGTCGCCGGCAATCAAATCGTTTGCCGCATTGAGTTGCAAGATTATTTCTCCGTCTTTTTCCTTGGCGGGCAGTTCATGCATTTTGGAAACGTTTTCTATCACCTTATTAATGTTTATGTCTATCGGATTCGGTATCTTCTTGCCCCCCACGCGCACCAGGTTCAGCACTTCCTCCGCCAGTTGCTTGATGCGGTCGTTTTCCTCTGAAATGACATTCAGGTAAGTCGAAATCATGGCTTTATCCTTTTGGATCGATTCGTCCTGCAAGGCCTGACATGCCAAACTTATTGTGGCGACCGGTGTCTTGATTTCGTGTGTCATGCTGTTAACGAAATTGGTTTTCAGGTTGCTGACTTCGTCTTGCTGGCGGATGATGGAAATGGTGGAAATGAAGCAGAACAGAACGACTATCAAAATGAAAATCAGGTAGAAATGATAGGAAAAATTATGTATCCATAGTTTTACGTTGATTTTCGGGAAAAACAGCACAAGCTCATCGAGACGTTTGCTGCCATCCGATTCAAGCGAAATAATCTTGTGACGGATGGATGATTTTTCAAGGTTGGTGAGATATGCTTCCGACGAAGCGTAAATGAATTTCTTGCTGCCATACGAATAGATGCCGATTTCGCAGGGATAATGTATGTTTTCCTTGTTGAGACAGTCTTTAATGATGGAGTCGATGGCAGGGAAGCCTAGGTTCAAATAGTCGAAATGAATGTTCATGGCTTTCACCATATTGTGCATGTTGATGAAATCGTTCACCGTGAACTTGTCCCATTTTTCTATTTGTAGCTCGTTGGCAAATTCAACGAAAATGGATGTCGTGTCGGAAAAATTCATCTTTTCATTTTTCAGTTCGGGATTTTCAAGTTGGAGCTGTTCAAAGGTTTTGAAATTGATGTCGGTCGTGGCGCGGTGCAATGCGGTTTCCACTTTTGTTTCAAAAAGCGATTTTTGGTTGTCAATGTTGAGTTGGAGAAAATCCAACTGGCTGAAAATCATTGCAATCCAAACGACAATCATCAGAATGACGATGAAGCGGATTTTATTTGGTGCCTTTTTTTTCATGTCTCAAAAATATTGTTTTTTCCACAAACAAGTGAAAAATATCAACAAAAAAATATTTTTTTTCAGTTTTTTGTTGCATGTAATTGAAAAATACCTACTTTTGCAGCGGTTCTTATCATAATAACCTCATAGCTGAGCAATCAGCTGTGAAATAAAAGGTTTCATAAATTTTGGTTTTTGGTTCTTGAAAATCCCGGCACCCGCTGGGATTTTCTTGTTGTGGACAATCGGAAAAACACGATGCCAACTATCAGAACCATTAGAAACTGTATTGATTAGCAATTGGAACTTAAAGACGCACGGCCGTGTGTCTCTACATGTCAAAAATTTGTGCCAAACAAAAACCAATTCTAAATCGAAACAAATTCTTTGTACATTTGCGGCAATTATAAAACACGATTACAATGAAAATAGAACTTTCTCATCTCGAACCGTTCCTTGGAAAGGACGCGATTCTGTCGGCTGAAACGAAGGTTGCAGCCACCTACAATACAATTTATAACAAGACTGGCGAAGGCAACGATTTTCTCGGTTGCGTCAATCTGCCTTCCGTACTGGACGAAGCGCTTATCAGCGATATTGAGCAGACAGCCAAAGACTTACGCGCGAAATCCGACATTTTTGTCGTCATTGGCATCGGCGGTTCCTATCTTGGTGCCCGCGCCGTGATTGAGGCCTTGTCGAATCATTTTGCGCCTTTGGCTGACCAAAAGCCGCTGATTGTTTACGCTGGTCACAACATGAGCGAGGATTATCTCAGCGAACTGATGGAGGTTCTCGACAAGAAGGATTATTCCTTGGCTGTTATTTCGAAATCGGGCACGACGACCGAACCTGCCATCGCTTTCCGCATCCTGAAACAACACATTATTAATAAA
>JAGHSL010000372.1 GCA_018065885.1 Candidatus Limimorpha equi | reverse complement strand
ATATTGATACTATTCAACACATTATAATAGTGTTATAATTTATGACATTGCAAAAATACAAAAAAAACAATCCTTGAGATTTTATTTTTAAAAATTCAGGGCGGCTGGAAAAAGCCAGTCGCCCTGCTGTAAAACAACGGTCAAGGTCTCATTTTACCTTGCTTGCTCTTTCTCGGCCACAGTGCCGCTGGCACTACTGGGACTTGCCACGCCGCGGTCGATTTCGTCCTCACCGGCCATGAGGCCGTCGGAGGTGGTAAAATTGACATTGGAGAGCTGTGCCTTGATGCGTTTCGATGGCACGAAAAGCACCTTGCGGCGGTAGATCTTTTCGGCTACCACATCTTCGGCATGTTCCACCGTGTGGGCATTGACGCCAACACGGAAGGTGCCTACGCCAGGCAGTTCCACCGAGTGGCCGTTCATCAGGAAGTTCAGGAACGACTGCTGGATGGCAAACATGGCTGCGGCCAGCTGGCCTTGGTTGATGCCGCTGTTGAGGGCGGCGTACTCGAGCATTTCGTCACCCGAAATCTTCGAATAGGTGACGGTGCGGCTCACAAAACCTTCGCGGTTGAGGAGCGCGATTCTCTGACGAGAAGCATTGACTTTAATTTTCGCCATAGGGCTAAACAATTAAAAGGTTAAACAATAAATTACTGGTCCGATGCGGGGTTTACAAGCCTCCGGCTGGTTGATCCTTCGGCGTTTTATCCCTCATCATTTCAACTACAAAGATACAACATTTTTCGTTATCTGTCAATAGTTTAGCGCACTTTTTTCCTTTTTTTTGAAAGATTTTTTCCGTCAGAGAAAGCATTCTGAACCCACCGAAAGGTGCTGTAATTCCGAAGCCGATGATTTCAGATTTTGAAGGCGATGGTTCTGTTTTTTAAAGGCGATGGCCGTACAGCGCGATGGGCAACAAAAAACAATAGCACGGGCAACGGATTTCAAAACCACGGGCAACCAAACGGACTATTATGCCGAAGCTAGTTTTCCGGATTTTCAACTGATTTTCAGGTCTCATATTTTTACTCATAACAAACTAAACACAAACGATTTACATCACATATCACTGATTTTCGCAGCCATTTCCGAAAAACTTTCCAATTCTTGCTTTTGAAAAATAAGTTTTTGCAAAGAGTTCACGAAAATCACAAAAAGAAGAATGTATCTACTTATTACGCAAGCAGATACATTCACAAAAACAAAGGGTCGAAAATCCCTGATTTTTGAGCAAAAATCACAGGAATTGCGAGCGTCACAGGTCGTGACAACCGAAGCTCAGCCGCTGGCTGATGACATAGTCGGCGATGTCGAACTTGGCATTGTCTGCCGGGGCGTGGCTCTCGCAGAAGTCGGAAACAGTGAAGTTGGCGAGATCCTTCCTCTCTTTCAGGATGTTTTTCCATTCGTCAATGGCATCGCGGTCGGGAAAGACCATCACATCGCGGTCGCGGAGGCTTTCTATGGCCCGTGCTTTTTTCAGCATGTCCTTGCTACCTGTGGCCACCCACACCAACTCGGGATAGGCACCCGCAGCTATGACTGCATTTTTCGGACTTTCCACCAAAGCCACCGTGGCATAAGGACGCTGCGGCAAGAGGTGTGCGCCAAAGAAACAGTCGTTGTCGAAGACGGCATCGGCAGTGACGACACCCTGCTTGGCCAGCCATCGGCCAAGGAAATAGATATGTTCCTTGTCGCAATGGGCAAAGTGGGGTGAACGCCAGTCGGTGCAATAATGCTGGAGCTTCAGGTTGTGGATGCGACCCTGACCATCGATGGAGGCGAAGATGACATCATCGTCGTACTGGTTCCAACGGTATTTCCCCAGCAAATAGCTCTCGGTCAGCGTCATCACCTGTGCCTCATCGAACAGATACCTCAAGCACTGGCTGAATGAGTTACTGACAGAAACTTTCGGCTTCAGGAAATCCATAGGAATGTAGGTGTATTCCTTTGTAGCTGAAGCCATCGGTTTGGGTGTCGTCTTGACCACATGTCGAGTGTTCTCGGTCTTTGCCTCACCGATGCCGAAAGCATGGCTGAGCCACTGGCAGGCTTCGGCGAAGGTAATCCGCTCGTGTTGCATAACGTAGTCGATCACGCTCCCGCCCTTGCCGCAGGCAAAGCAATGGCAATGGTTCTGGCCGTTGACATCATAAAGCGTCAACGAAGGACGACTGTCGTTATGCCAAGGGCAAAGCGTTTTCCAACGGCTTCCAGCCCGTTCCAAACCGTCGAATCGGGCAGCCACCTCGCTGAAAGGAATGGCTTTCAGCTGTTGTACGTCATAATGGGGTTCAGAATGTGTCATCATGGTTTCGTTTTAAATTGAAGAATGGTGTTCTGTTCACATCATGGCGTTTCACTCCAAGGCCTTGCAAACGTTCGAAGAAATTTTGTTTGCCCAACGGCTTTAGTCCATCACTGTGGCAATAGGCACTGTAAGCACTGTAGAGTTCCTTGCCTGGCGTAGAATATTGCTCGTCAACGCAACACATTTCATCAACGAAAAGCCTCACACTATCCGACATGCGCTTGTAGTGTTCCAGGGCTTTGGCACTCGACATGCATGGCGAAAAGTTTCGCCGCCTAACGAAACCTGTCAAAGCGGTCAGCACCCAATTCAGGATACCCGGCAACTCGCAGCAAAGTTTCTTTGCCAAATCGACATCGGCTTTTTCTTCGGTGATGGTACAGCCGAACTCCACAATCATCCAACGACGGAAATAGCCCATGGTGACCTCGGCACGAGGCAACATGTTGAACGACACGATAATCTTCGCATAGTCGCGCATGATATGTGTATTCTCGTAGAGTCGCCTTACTTCGACCGGCTCTCCCGACACTATCTGCTTCAGCCGTGCCGTATCAATCTGGGCTCCACTTTCGTGCGAGATGTTGGCCAGCTTGCCTTCGAGCAAGGAACGTTTTTCGTCGTTGTCGGTCAGTTCGGCAAAGCTCACATTGCTGACATTGGCACTGCCAAGCAAAGTTTCGATGACATCGAGCGCTACCGACTTACCGTTGCTGCCGCTGCCATAGAGCACCAGCATCTTCTCAGCCTTGATGTCTTTGGTGAAGCAGTAGCCTACATACTCGGCAAGCAGAAGCTGGGTGTCGAGGTCGGGCAACACTTCATCGAGGAAGCGGTGCCATCTCGGGCATCCGGCAGCAGCATCGTAACAGTAAGGTAGGGCGTAAAGGAAGAAGTCGTCGCGCCGATGTCCACGGAAAACAGTACTGCCATCGGCTTTGACTTCAAGCGTGCCATTCTGTAAGTTGAGCCAAGCCTCGTGTTGCGGCACGGCATTGCTGCGCACTCGAGATGCGATGAAAGCCACTTGCTCATAGACGGCACACATGAAAGATGCCGACATACGTTCTTCCTCGGATAGGCCAAGCCGTTCAGCCGCCCTGTTCACGAAGTCGAAGAACTGCTGGCTGTCAAGCTGAATCCAATGTGTCCCGACAAAAAGGAAGACTTTCTGCTCTGCCTTAGCTTTGGGCGAGAACGATGGCACGGCCAGGTTGCCGTCAGCTGCTTCAACGATGCCTTTAGCGACAATGAATACCAAAGGCTGGCGGCTCGGCTTGCTTTTGGCTTTCGTCTCTAGGATTTCGTCCTTTTGGCACACGACTCGGGCGACCATGGCTGCCAAGGTGTCGCTGACGGTGTTTTGCAGGCTCAATGTGCGCTGCTGGTTGAGGGTCTCTTTGCACTTGTCAATTTCCTGTGCAAGAGGAGAAAGGGAATGTCCCTTTGCCGTTTCTTTTTCTAATGACATAATTTTTAGAAAATTAAAACCCGGTCAATATTAACCGTGCGGCAAAAAGACATAGGTCGTTTTAGGCAATGGTGACCTGAAAATCAGGTCATTTCAGGTCGTTTCAGGTCATTTTGGGTCAGCACTGATTTTCAATAGATTAAAAATTAAGGTTTCCCATTTAAAATGGCATTGTATTCCTTTTCGACCACTTCGTCGAAATACTTTTGGGCTTTATACAGTTCCGTGTCTTCAGAGGTATTGGCATTTCTGACGGTTTGGTAATTCCCTCTGATTTTCCTTTCGTTAATTGCAAGAAGTTTGCCCCAATAATTGTAGAGTTTCGTTTTGTTAAGACCATACTCACCGATAAGTTTTGTGTCGTATTCAAGGAAGCAAAACATTGCCACTGCATGAGCTGCGCAATCTGTTTCACGGAAAGCAATGGCGGAAAGCAACTTTTTTTGCTGTTCCAAACTCAAGCCTGATACTTTCGGCAAGTTAAAAAAACCATAGTTCAGGAATCCTTCCGACTGTCCTTCCAACGCTGCAAGCAAAGCATCATATTTGTTATTCGTTGCACCAGATTCCGTTGTCACATCATTGGACGGCTGGGGTTTTTGAATTTCCCGTAAGCTTTCCATTTGGGGTTCAACTTGTTTAATTGTCTCTGGTTTCGCCGTTTTACATGACACATTATTGAATCTTTCCAATTCTTCATCAGTTGGGTCTTCCCTGCGCCACAAATAAACGAAGTCGCGGAAATCGTCAATCAGGCCGGCATCACCACCTTGATATAGCAAATCGTGGTAAACACCTAACAGCTCAAAATAGAACTGAGTCAGCTTCGCGGCAAGCATCAGCATGATTTCCGAATCGTTTTCCCATTTTGATGCTTCCTGACAATAGACGGTCATGTTTCTAAGAAGGTCCTTTAATTCGTTTCGCATCAGGCTATCATTGCGCAAGGTCAGGCACATGTCGTGCAAAAACTTTCTCATCCTAATCAGTTCGGAATCGACAAGCAAGGCATAGAAACGGTGAAACGGATTGGTACAGTTTTTCATCTCCACGACCCCATCGAAAGACATGGCTGTTCGGGCTGGAGTGTAAATTCTGCTTCCGAATCCATTCAAGGGGGAAAATGCCTCAGCTGCCGATAACATTGAATGTTGTTGAGAGAACATCTCTTTGATTTTGACGAAGCCCATCGGTTCAAGAACATCAATGAGGATATTTTCTATTTTCCTTAGGTTTTCATCGGAAAAGATTTTGCGCAGGCTTCTGCTTATCTGAATCAGTTCCCTTTCAGACAAATCATTTTTCAACAAACCAGGGCGCAAGCCACCTCGGAGCACGCCTTCAACGATTGACATATTCATCGGCGAAGAGAATTAAAGCATCCACAAGTTGTTTTTCCCAAATTCAGGCAGCATCTCATCTTCGAAATGCGCCACATCTTTGGCCAGCAAAGCGGGATATGCTATGGTTATCGGCAAATTCTGCATCTTGACCGAACGACTGTAAAGCCGACAAAACTGATAGGTCTGTGTGATTATTTCCCTAGCGTCTTCTTCCGTCAGGTTTGTGGTGTCGTTTTGCGAAGCATTCCTAATGGAGAGCTTTACAGGGAGCAACACTTCGCCACCCGAGCCCTTAGCGTAGCGTTCGTTGTTATATAGTAGATAATCCGTACGGCGCAAATGGACATAAGTGCCACTCAACGGCATAAAATCAGCACTATCTGTGTCAAAACCGATTAAGTCTTCATTGACAGCAACGACCACGACAATATAGACAGGGCATTGCAAGCCGTTGTCATAGAGCATGTCGTCGATAATTTTTTCCTCTTCCCTATTCAGCTTTTTCTTGTAATAATGAATGATAATCCTATCAGGGTTCCCATTATTCTCATAGAAATCCAGCAGAGCCTTATTCAGTCTGCCTTGCAAAGCATCCATATCGTCGGCACGACAGAAATCGAAATTTCTAAAACGGCCTTCTTCGTCAAAACAGAAGGCACTGCCTAAATAGGGTTTCTTATGACCCGGCTGTTTACAGGCACCTATGCCGACCACCATATCGTTTTTCGTTGAAAGCGGCTTAATGCCCCAAGCCATTCCGCCCATCTTGCCGACTACTGCCGAAGCTATGTTGGGCAAGAAGAATCTAAACGAAGGATTGTCTATATGATCCTGACGTATAAACTGCGACTCAATGCCATATTTCAGCAAAAGCTCTTTCAACCTGTAATAAATGGATCTCCTCGTAATGTCAGAATCGTCCTTGTTCAAGTTGGTCACCACAAAAGCAAGATGCCGTTTCGTTTCAGGGAAAGCCTTCTCTTTCAACATCCTTTCCACATCATCAATGATGGTGCCATAATTGTCAAACGAAATGGTGTTTTGCGCATTCCAATCTATGTTTTTCGACAGCAGTTCAGCAAGACTGTATTTGAACTTCTTCAAATCTTTTGGCAAAGGCTGATTAGCATCCAATTGTTGCGGGCTGTCCACTTTAAACTTTAAAATATTGAGCAACCGTCTCACATAGCTTTGTGAAATTTTGTCGGATTTACAGATGAAGAAAACCGTAGGCGAGACAGGAGGGATGCGATAAGGCTTATAATCGGCAAACTCCGTTCGTGGCGAATGGCCTTCTTGGTCACCGCCATAAAGCAAGGCTTTGGCTTCTTCATCAACCATCTTCACGGCTTCATCTGGCAAGGCCATGAACTTGTTCCGGTCAGGGAAAACAATGCCAACTTCTTTGCAAAAATCAGGAGACGCACATAGTTTGTCGAGGAAAGACTGCGCGCCTTCATATTTGGTTTTCAGCTTATTCGTATCTCTTGTATGCGAAAACCCAACACTTACAATATTTGCAATGTTCCGGTTGATTATCGGGTAGAATTTCCCTTGACATTCCGTCCAATGATATTGACGTAACTTATCGACAGGCGTAACGGTATTCCCTACCACGACCGAATAACCGTCAACAGGCAGACCTTCAAGGTGCTGAGTGGTTGTTTTTGCCACAATGGCCTTACGTCCCTCTGCAATGTCCATCTGCCATCCATCGTACAAATCATTGTGTCTGATGCGAAGCACATAGCGTTGAAAGTTCCTATATTTTTCCGTATCATCTTTCACAAGCCAAACCTCAATGTCTCCAATGAAATTTCGCCTGACAACATTGCCTTTTTTTCGGAAGAAACTCACAATTGCCTCCTGAAGCACGGCCTTGCACAACCGATTATTATCAGAAATGTCAACTTCTTCAAGAAAAGCACTCGCCTTAATGCCTTTTACTTCTTCCCTGAAAATCGGGAAATAAAACACCTCTGAGTCTTTGTTACCGTATTTTCCCCAAAACCAAGAGTCGTATTCTTTCGAGAGTCTCAAGCTATGGCGTTTGATAGTTTTTTGAGACATTTCTTCCAATCCATCGATATCATGGAAAATGCAAATGGATCTTTTTTTCTGAACGATGTCAAACTTTATGGCATTTACAATCATGGTGGTTTAATTATTTAGGTATGATGGTTGAATTGTTTTTTATTTTTCCACAAAAATACAAGAAAACCAAATACACACTTCATTTTCAGCGAAAAAAATCACCTGAAAAGCCATCAATATGCCTCGACGTTAATTCCTCAAAAGATTATACTTAACAAACTTAATTTTGATAAGGCATTTTATGCAAAAAGGCGAGTCTAAAGCCCGCCTTTTTGATACAGTTCATTAATTGTGTCATTTCGTTACCTGTCCCCTAAACCAAGCCTTGTCATCTTCGCTTAGTCCCTGATTGGCAAGACTCTGCTCCATATTATCGTAATAGTTGCGGAATTGTTCCACGCTTTCGCGTAACGATTGCGGGTCGTAGGTGACTTTTTCGCCAATCGATCCAAACAAGCCCAATTCATCCTTCAAAACGATGTCGGCCTTGCGGCATTTCAGTCCCAGAATGGCTTTTGCCAGACGACGGGCATTGCCTTTGATGCCATCAAGCAAATCCAAGGTTTCGCCTTGCGGATAAACGACGCGCAAGTTGCCTGCGTTTTCCCAAGCATCGGTTGGCAAATCCACCACCAATGCGAAAGCGTTGCCATCATATTGCCAAGCGATTTCCTTGTCATTGTAATAGACTTTTTCAGGAATATCCGATGCCACCAGTTTCACGGTCATGTCGCGTTTCTCGCTCATGCCCTCGAAGCTGCCATTTCGCGGAGAAATGCTCACATTCTGCACATTTTCAACCCTTTCCGATACAATCTCAACTGTTGCGAACTGCTTGTCATAGTTCTTGTCATCGCCAGCATCGTCATAGAACCTGAAACTACCATCGGCACCCGGATAGACCTCAAGCACATATTTCTTTTCGGCAGCATCCAAATCCTGATTGTAATCGGCATAAAGCGGAATGATGGAACCTGCCTTCACATACAAAGGATATTCATCAATCATGAAACTGCGGCGGACGGTGCGGTTGCCTTCGAGCAACGTGCCCGTGCAAACCTCAATCCAATTGCCTTCGGGCAGCCAGACATCAATCTCAGCGAAGCCATTTTCCATTGGGACCGTAATCGGAGCAACCAGCATCTGGTCGCCAAACATATATTCGTTTCTGAACGAATAAACCTCCTGGCAATCAGGCCATTCGTAATACAGCGGACGGCAAAGCGAGAGGCCTTCGTCGTGTGCCTTACGCGCCATCGTGTAAATGTAAGGTATCATTTCGCGGCGCTGATGAATGGTGTTGCGCACAATGTCGGTATATTCCGAAGGCAGCACCCAAGGTTCCTTGGTAATGGAAGCATCTTTGGTGGAATGTGTGCGCAAAATCGGACTCAAAGCGCCAAACTGCATCCAACGGGTATACAGTTCCGGCTCAATCGGGTTGCCCCAGTGTCCGCCAATGTCGTGGCTCCAAAAACCATACAGCACATTGCTTGCCGTAGCGTTGAAATAAGGCTGGAAATCAAGCGACTGCCACGAAATGACAGCATCACCCGAAAAGCCAATCTGATAACGGTGGTTACCCAAGCCGCCCCAGCGGTGATAGAGCATCGGACGCGTTTCGCGCGTGCGCTCAAAATTGGAGAAGAAACAATAGTTGATCCACCAAGTGTTACTCAAATTGCCTAAACGGTTATCGTTGAGTTTCTGCTGCCAGTCGAGCCACCAGAAATCGATGCCATTCTTTTCCATAGGCTTCAGAATCACATCAAACATGCCCGACATAAACGATTTGTTGGAGCTTTCCCAAGGTATCATTTTTCGGCCAGTAGTATCGAGTTCCATGTAGGCAGCAAGTTCGTCATACTTTTCCTCAAAAGGCTCCACGCCACCAGCAGGATGCAGGTTCAAAGTCGTGCGAATGCCTTTAGCATTCAAATCGGCGAGCAGGCGCGGATAATCGGGGAATAGTTTCTTGTTCCAAGTCCAGCCTGTCCAAGCACCTTTGCCTTTTTCGGTGTAATGCCAGTCCATATCGATGACCAAAACATCCAAGGGGATGTCATATTGTCCCAGTTTGCGCACCAAATCTCGGACTTCCTTATCGCTGTACGACCAATAGCGCGACCACCAATAACCGAAAGCATAACGCGGCGGCAACGGAACCTGTCCCGCAAAAACGGTAAAGTCTTTCAAGGCCTGCTTGTAATCATGGCCGTAAGCCATGAAATACCAATCCTGATTATCAGTGTTCTCGCGTTCCTTCACCCAAGCCCAATCGGAATCATCGAAAAGATAGGACTGCGAATCATCTATCAAAGTCCATCCATCAGTGGCTAACAAGCCATCCTCAATCGGCATTTTCGGATGCTCGGTGCCGTGAACGTAGGTATCGCCATTATAGCCGTCCAAAGTGCGATATGTGCCTTTCAGATTGTTTTGCTGCTGCATTCCAGGCTTCCATTCAAATTTCGGATTAACGCCTTTCTGCGAAACAACACTCAGATTATCAGCCGAAAACGCGCCACTGCCCTTCTTATATTTCAGTTTCATTTTCGCCGTTGCAATTTCGATGAACTTACCCGCCTTCACCTGATACTTCACTTCGGGATAATCGCGGATGACCGCCACTTGCGAAGGCGAATCGACGAATTTTCCATCAGGCGCATATTCCAAACGGATAACGCCATCAGTAACGACCGTAAAACGCACGGTTTCATCTTGATAAGCAATGTTTTTATTTTGAGCAAAACCACTGATTGTCAGCAGCAAAACGCATAATGCGAGCAATACCTTTTTCATAATTGGACAACTTTAAGCGAAAAAACATTCGGAGAACCAACCTTTATGGAATCCAATGGCGGTTAATCTCTGTCACCAGGCCATTCTCTATGGTGACACGCGTGTTCAGCTGATTGAACTCACGCCTATAATCCTGGAGGTTTTCAAGGTAAAGCTTTTGTTCCGTGCGAATCGTATCAACAGGGTCGGTAGGTTCAATGCCACAATCGACAATGACGAAATCCTCCGACAATGCCACTTCAGCCTTGCCCAACTCTGAATAGATGGCGTGGTCGTCCCATGTCCTTGCTATGTATGTTCCACCTTCATAGCCCACGAGCCAGCAACCGCCTTCTTCAAGACCTCCGTTGATGTTGATGCCACCATCAACATTTTCCATCTTATTGATGACCAAAGGCTTGGATTCGTAGACAAGCGTATCACCGACTTGCATTTGGGAAATCTCTACGGCGTCATACAAAACCTGATTATAGACAGTCATGCGAAGATTGCCGCCCATCCAACGGAAATCATCAGATGTGAAAGAGGCCGCCACCGTGCAATCCTGAAGGTTATCGACTTCAATGCCGGCTGGCAATGGAGCGATTGACTTGTGTTCTACTTTTTGCGCACAGCCACACAATAAGGCCATGGTTGCAATGGCCAAAGCTGATTTTAATGCTTTCATGAGTATTCTAAATTTTAAAACTGTTCATTAAACGATTTTGATGGCACAAAAATACGGAAAAGCCAAAGCGAACCAAGCGAAAAGCAAAAAATCACACGATTTCGTCTTCTTCCGACTTGAAATAGACAGGCACGGCATAAAGCGGAATATCGGTCAAGCCGTCGCGTTCCTCAAAATGGCGCATCGAAATTCGGTATTTCTTCTTTAAATCGAATCGTTCAGAAAAGACTTTCAGCGACTTGGAACGAAGGTTTTCTTCGGCCTTTACTTCCACAGGCGCCACCACGCCGTCGTACTGAATCAGGAAGTCGATTTCCAGTTGCGTATCGCTGCTGTAATAGAAAACAGGCAAGCCATCAACCGTCGCAAGATGCTGCATGACAAACTGTTCGGTAAAAGCACCTTTATATTCCGTGAAGCAATTATCACCAAGTAGGACGTGAGCTGCGTCGGCACCACTCATAGCTCCAAACAGGCCGCAGTCGAGCAAAAACAGCTTGAAAGCATTCGGGTCTTCATAAAATTTCAATGGATTACCCGGTTTCGTGACGCGATGCACCTTGTGAACGATGCCCGTATCGACAAGCCACTGAATGGCAAGTTCAAACTCAGCCGCACGCGCACCCTTCTTGATAGCACCGTAAACGAATTTCTTGTTTTCCTTGGCCAATTGCGAAGGAATGGAATTAAGCACCATATTGACACGCTGCACATCGCGTTTCGGCGCATGTTTCGAAATATCAGCCTGATAAGCCT
The DNA here is from genome assembly GCA_018065885.1 of Candidatus Limimorpha equi. Classification (GTDB taxonomy): domain Bacteria; phylum Bacteroidota; class Bacteroidia; order Bacteroidales; family F082; genus Limimorpha; species Limimorpha equi. The sequence goes on along the minus strand of JAGHSL010000372.1, from coordinate 1,412 downwards.
TCAAAATCCGTTGCTGGATATTACGCACCGATTTTAAAGTCTTTCCCGTGCTGTAGGCCAAAACCGCTTCCGGCATACCACCCACATAATAGTATTGACGAAGCAGATCAACATATTTCGGGTGCAAAGTCTCAACAACGGGCCAATCCTTAGTTTCCAAGACATTTGCCAAAGCTTCCTCGCCCACTGCCCAAAGAAACTCCATGAAAGTCATCGGATAAATGTCAAGCATATCGACTTTTCCAACTGGGAACGATGTGCCTTGATGCAAGGCTATGCCCAGCAAAGAACCCGCCACGGCGACATGATACTCAGAAGCATTTTCGCAAAAATACTTCAAGGCGCCAAGGCCTCTTGGCAGTTCCTGAATTTCATCGAAGACAATCAAGGTCTTGCCCGCCACGACAGGAACCTGCGCAATGGTTTCAACCGTTCGGATAATGCGCTCAACATCATAGTCAGTGAAAAGCGTTTCTGCCAAAGGTGCGCTATCACAGCTGACGTAAGCAAGATGTTCAAACTCGTTTTGTCCAAATTCCTTGAGCAGCCAAGTCTTCCCAATCTGCCTTGCGCCATTCAAAATCAATGGTTTACGTCCTTCACTTTCTTTCCATTTAAGCAATTGCAAATAAGGTATTCTTTTCATTTTTACACTTTTTTAACCGAATTTTCGCTGCAAAGATACACTTTTTTCACCGAACTTTTACACTAAACTTACATTTTTCCTACCGAACTTTTGCACTAAACTTACATTTTTCCTACCGAACTTTTGTACTAAACTTACATTTTTCCCACCGAACTTTTATACCAAACTTACATTTTTCCTACCGAACTTTTGCACTAAAATTACATTTTTACTACCGAACTTTCATATATTACAACCTTCTAAAATCAATAATGCATAGAAGACATTTTGAAACATAAATGGGTCAACACATCAAACAAGTTATTATTTTTGCAATTTGTTTCAAACCAACTCAAAAAAAAACGCTTTTGCAACTTCTTGAAAAGTTTTGTAAAATGAAATCAAGCAGCAAACTTCTCGGACATTTGGCGGTTTTCGTCGCCTACACTATTTTCGGATTCAACATCATCATTTGCAAGGACTTGTCGAATTCGAGTCTCATCTCCCCTATCGGACTTTTCAACCTCCGCGCCATCGGTGCGACCATCCTGTTCTGGCTCATCTCATTCTTCATGCCCAAGGAAAAAGTGCCATTCAGCGACTTGTGGAAAATCTTCATTGCCTCTATGCTCGGACTTTTCTTCACGCAACTCACTTTCCTGAAAGCCATCAAGATAGCCACGCCTTTAGACACTTCCATCATCAACTCCATCACGCCGATTTTCACCATGTTCGTTGCCGCCATTGCGCTGAAGGAACCCATCACGCTGAAAAAAGCAGGCGGTGT
>JAGHSL010000310.1 GCA_018065885.1 Candidatus Limimorpha equi | reverse complement strand
TGAATATTACCTTTAATTCTTCGATGTTCATAGCTGTTTTATTTTAATTTGATAATTTGGGCGCAAGATATAAAAAAATTCAAAACAAACGATGAAATACTTTAATTCGCCAAAACAAAAGAGGCTGACCCAAATTCAGGTCAACCTCTTTGAATTAGTTCACAAAACGTATCGGAAACGCACAATGGCTGTTACTTTTGCCTGATGTTTCCGCTGCCGGCCTTGCTGCCTTTCACGGTTGGCGTACCGCCATAATAAATGTCGCCAGAGCCGACTATACCATAATCAATGCGCTCCGTTACCTCACCGAAAACCACATCACCCGATCCTGCGGTTTCGACCTCCGCTTTTCTGACAACGCCTTTCATATTCACATCGCCTGAACCCGCAATTTCAATGTCAGCAAAAAGCACATTGGCTTCATTAAAGCTCACATCACCAGAGCCTGCTATTTCAATATCAACTTTTTGAAAATCAGAACGTTTATCAGATTTTACATCGCCAGATCCTGCCACTTCAACCTCAAATTCACGAAATACAACAGGTTCCTTGAAAACGACATCGCCCGAACCAGCAATCTCAATCGACATCTTCTCCCCCACCATATCGCTCATCACATTGACATCGCCCGAACCGGCAACATCAATGCCTTTCAACGTCGGTGAAACGACTTCGATGACAAATTTCGTAGCTTGCAGATTGACTGTACGATAACGATTTGCTTTTTTCAATTCCAAATCACCTTCCGATGTGCAGATGTCAAGGTATTCCAAAATGTTTTCATCGACCTTCACAATGCAACCGTAATGGTCGCCCGTAGTATAATTCACTGTTGCCGGAAGGCTTAACTCAATTTCATCGAAATACCCGACCTGAATTTCGCGAGTAACGATATTGCCATTGCCTTTGATGGTTTTTCCAATGCCGCATGAGCAAAATGCCATGCAAATGATTAGTGCTGAAATGCTTAAAATGTTTGTTTTCATATTTATTATGTTTTAATAATATTAATACGCACAATTCGCCAAAATGTTACACAAAAAGACGATTTTTCCATTATTAAATCGTAGATTGTACGGATTAAGCTGATTTTTAGTCAACTACAGATTAAACAGATTGGACGAATTGATTTTTTCAGAACCGCAGATTACGCTGATTATCAAGCAACTACTAATTTTATGGATTACGATTTCTTTCGCTGATGCCGCTGACTTCCGCAGATTTTTTCAACTGAAGATTTATCTTCTCCCTTCGAAATCAGTAAGGATTTTCAGATAGATTTTCAGTAAGGATTTTGAGCAAAGCGACCTCTATAGGAAATTGCCTTTTTTTTATTTTCAGCAGGATTTTTAGTAAGGATTATCAGCATGATTTTTATTTTTAAGAACCGCATATTTCACGGATTATACTGATTTTTCACTGATTAAACTTGAATGCGCAAGCGCATAAATTTCACAGATTGGCTGACGCGAAGCGTCTTTCCCGCCGTCCTCCTCGCGGAAGCGGGGACGGGAATCTCAAAATTTACTCAATAATTTCCTCCGTATTTCCTGTTCACCGCCAAAGGCGGAAAAACTTCTTGTTTCCACCTATTAATAAAAAGCGCCGCCATTTTCACCAATGACGACGCACGAAAAAAGGTATGATAAGAGTTTACATCAATCGAGTTTTGATTGGCTACTGGCTTTTAGCCTTTGGCTATTGGCTGGACTAATCATCAATACAAAGCAACTGCCATCTTTCAATGATTCACCGAGCCAGAAGCTCTATTTCACAGGCATTCCCCCAGTATCGTTGCCGCCCTGACGCGCCATGTTTTCCAATTCCATCTTGCCGAAACGGAACACCACGCCCACGCTGATAAATCGTGTATTATAAGTCGTTGAGGACGATGATTGCAGGCTCGGGCTGTCGGCATTCTCACCGAAGCGGTTGCCGTGGAAAATGTCCGAAGCATTGAGGAAGACCGAAAGCTTACGGTCGAAGAAATCGGATTTCAAGCCGCAATTGACGGTATAGTTCGAATATGTTTCAGCAAACAGCGTCTGCGTTGGCGAATTGTAGTTTGCCGAGCAATTGATTTCCAGCTTATTCCACAATTTCGCCCAAACATAAAGCTGAAAGCTGTACGACCACATTTCATAGCCTTTCTTGTCGCCATTCAAGCCCAAATCACTCTCAAGATAGGAATCGTAAACATTGGCATACAACCTCACATTGAACATGCCTGATGGACGGTAAGTCACGTTAAATTCGCCACCGGCATTGTAGGCACGCCCCACGTTGACAGGCCGCATACGCAGCACATGACGGCCATACAAACCATCATAAACGGCTTCGCTTATCGTGTTGATATCGTTTGATTTACCCTTGTAGTAGCCCGAAATTCCAACATAACCGAACGTTGGCCAGAACTTCGTCCAACCTGCCTCAAACGAATGGGTGTAAATCGATTTCAGGCCATCGTTTCCCGTTCTGAAACTGTCTTCATCGTAGAAACAATACATGCTGCGTTGCTCAGCTTTCGGGTCGGAAATGCGGTGCGTGTAGCTCAACTTGAAATTGTGCATACTCTTGGTGCTGTACGACAAATGCAAGGATGGCATAACGTGTTGATACTGATATTTTTTGTCGAAGCCATCAACATTGTGATAGTCGACATCAGTGTCGTAGAGCATGAAACGCACGCCCGGCTTGACCGTGAAACCGCCAAACTTCTGCTGCAAAGTCACATACGCCTCGTGGTCGCGCACGTGCGAATCGTAGCAATAGGAGCGCACCGAATCCATGACATACATATTATCAACCAGGCTGTCGTTTTTGTAATCCACGAAACCACGCACGTATTCCGAACTGAGACCCACCGAAATCTCGCCATTTTCAGAATACGGAACATTGTAATTGACTTCAATGGAATTGTTCGGGGAACGGTTGTCGGAAACATAACGCACCTCACGTCTGTAAAGATATGGCAATGAGAAGTTTCTGGTAAAATAATCCGTTGTCTTGTTGGAATAACTGCCGCAACTCAGACTCACATCCAGATTATGGCCTTTGTCGTTGAACTTGTGCTGGTAATACAAGCCCGAGAAGAAAAAGTCATACGTTTGCTTGCTATCTTCAGTTGTAAGATATTCGTAATCACCAATTTGATTAATGAACTCATGACGCAGTGTAAAGGCTGAATCGATGCCAGGATGAACCATTCCCGGACCATAGCCGCCCCAAAACATCAAGGAGTTTTTGTCGTTAATTTCGTAATTTGCATTGCCATAAATGCCGCCATTGATGAAACGGTGATCAAACAAGGTTGAATCGTGAGACCAGCTTGAAAGCAGTTCCGGACCAGCATAAATCTGCTGAGAGCCAACAGATTGACCTTTTGCCTTGCTCAAAGCGCCATTCACATAAATGTTCATCGAAAACTTTTCGTTAGCCCAGACATACGAGACCCAAGGCACCGCAAAAGTCCGTGCAGCAGCATTGGCACCAAAGCTAACGAACTGATTCTTTTGGATTTTCGCATTAGTGACGATGTTGATGATGCCATCGGCTTTCGAGCCATAACGCGCCGAAGGGTTGGTGATGACCTCCACATGGTCGATGGCATTGGCGGGCAATTGCTGAATGTAAGTCTTCAGGTTTTCGGCGCTGAGATGCGAAGGTTTGTCGTTGATCCAGACCTCCACACTCGAAGTACCGCGCAACGTGATGTTGCCTTCCACATCCACCTGAACGCCAGGCGTGTTTTGCAAGGCATCGGATGCCGAACCCGTCTGGATGCTTGGGTCTTCGGCCACGTTGTAGAAGGTCTTTTCGCCTTCAACGGCAAACAGCGGACGCTTAGCCAAGACCTGCACCTCGTCCAAAGTGATTTCGCCTTGACGCATGACGACAGGCTCCAAATCCATGTTGGCGACAACCTCAATCTGACGTTTTGCTGTCTCATAACCAATGGCTAAGGCCTTGAGTTCGTAGGTGCCATTCGGCACATCCTTCAGTTCAAAAGCGCCATTGTCGTCGCTTGCCGTGCCGCATACGAAAGTGCTGTCGGCAGCACGCACCAATGCCACATTGACAAACGGCAAGGCCTTGTTTTTCTCATCCTTAACGCTTCCCGTGACGCGGTTTTGCGCCATTGCAAAGGAAGTCAAACAAATCAAAATTGCTGAAAATAAGAGTTTTTTCTTCATAAAATTGAATTTAAAGATTTAAGATTTAATGATTTAAAGATTTAAAATTTAAGATTTAAAGATTGGGGATTGATGGTTTTCGGTTTTCAGTTATCAGTTATCGGTTTTCAGTCATCAGTTTTTTGGTTTACCACTAACCATCAACCCATAACTTGTCGGCTGCCGTTTCGACATCGTCACACCCTTGAAGAAGGGTGTCAATGAGCTAATCACCCGACACACATAACCATTCTCCCATCACCTAATTATTAAAGCATGTTGCCATGTTAGACAACAAAGCTAGGCTTTTATTACATTCACCCATCATCTATCATTGAAGTACGCTGCAAATTCCTCCTGCGTGATGCCCAAGAGTTTCATTTTCCTGACGATTTCGGGCAGTTCATCATTGATAAACTCCGTCTTCATTTGGTTCATAACCAAATCTTTGGCTTCGGGCGAGATGAAATATCCGATGCCGCGCTTGTTGTAGATGATGCCGCTGTTTTGCAAGGCTTCGTAGGAACGCATGATGGTATTGGGATTAACGCCCAACTCCGCGCCCAACTCACGCACCGAGAGGATGCGGTCTTCGGCCTTCAATTCGCCATTCAGGATTTTCTCGTAAATCTGTGAGCAAATCTGTAAATATATGGGTTTGTGTGCATTAAATTCCATGACTTAATATTTTTGATTTTTAACCTTAAAGAAAGTGCCGACGAACAGCCCAAGAGTTATCAAAGAATAAATGATTTCCTGCGTGACGAAAATTTTTCGCATCACGCTGATAAACAGCGAAAAGTCCATCTCATCCGCAATGTTTTGCAAGTTCGTCATATAGCCTCCCGAAAGCAGAATGGTCTGCATGATCATCGAAACGGCATACGAAACGCCAAGCATCACTGCAAATGTTTTAGCCGTTTTGTGCGTCTTGAACAAGCTGTTGCCCAACAAGAAAAGGCCGACGATGAAAAACATCGAGATGGACAGATAAAATTCCTCGGACGATGCCAAACCTTCAAACATTTCCAAGACATTCATTTTTGCAATCGCATTAGCTTCGTCCAAAGCATCGGTACCAGCCATAAGTCCATTCAGGAAATCTTCCATCGTTTTAAAGAAACCGCCCGAAATGAACCCATCGAAACCGCCAAATGGCAAAAGCACAAGCAGGGAATCGACAACATAGCTGCAAGCCATCACCAAAACGGGTGTCAGGATGCAGAGGATGGCGATGCTCAGGAATTTTTCCAGACTGGATGCCGGAAGCATGGCAAAACTAACGCCTTCGCGCTGCAAATTGACGTGGCCGAAAGCCTTTGCCGGAACCAGAATGGCCGACAAAAAGACTGCTATATAAGCGACTCCGAAACGCGCGATGCGAGGCATCGTGAAGCCAAAGACCAAGGTCAGCAGCCAAAGCACAATCGGCATGGCGCACAAAATCAGGAAAGTAAGCCCAAACTGAATGATATAGCGCTTCACATCGAGCGAAACGACTTTGCAAAATCTATTGAAATTAAATGTGTTGTTCATGGCTCAATATTTTTGGGTTTTAATTTTACGGTAAGTGCCGAAATAGAAGCCTGCCGCAATCATGGCAAGGACAAGATTGATTATCCATTCGTCATTCGGCTGGATTTCAAAATCAACTGAAACCAAATCGTTGAAAATTAAGCTAATAACATTTACCAACACAAAGACAATCAGGAAAATCCATGCGATAGTCTTACCCGCCTTGCGCTTTTTGAAAATCATGTTTCCGAACATGAACACCGAAGAAACAACCAGCATGGACAAGACTATAAAAATCATTTCCCAAAAATCCGATGGAAATGCAATGGTTCCGACAAAACCGCCAAACGGCATCAGATACATCAGGAAATCCATCAACATGCAGCCTGCAAAACAAAGCACAGACGTCACGATGGAGCAGTAAATCATCATGCTGAAAAACTTTTCGCCCGCCGTGGCCGGCAGCATGGAATAGGCCACGCCTTCGCGCTGCAAGTTGACTTTGCCATAAACTTTTTCAGGAACATTCATCATGGCCAGAAACACCATCATCCCGGCAAAGCCTCCTCTTGAGTTTGCATCAATCTGAATATCGAAAACCAAGGTTGCAATCCACAAAAGCACCGGAATGCACGACCACACGATCAGCGAGATGCCGTAGGCGCGAAAATATTCGCTCCACTCCTTTTTCAAGATATCGACGAAGCGATCTAAATTGAATTTATTCATAATTATCAGTATTTTAAGTTTTTAAGTTTAACAAAAGATAAGACGTAACCAAGCAGTCCGATGGTTCCGAAGATTCCGATCCAGACCATGTTTCTTCCACGAAGCCACTCCAAACAAAGACTCAATTGTTCTTCACGGCTCAGTGTATCGAAATGGGAAAAGATTTCACGCATTGGATAGGAAGTGAACACATCTATTCCATTCCTTTGCACCAAGATGAGAACGGCTATCACCAAAAACCAAATCAAAGCTGCAACAAGGAAAGTCTTGGCCACCTTGTTCTTTTTGAAGATTAGATTAGCAAAAAGGCAAACACTTGGCAAGGCAATCATTTGCAACCAGTATTGATAATCTCTATTCAAAAAGAAAGTCAAGTCCCACAAATTTTCATCGGCATCAGCATTGACAATCAATGATTTTGGATGAAACTGCATGACGAATTGGCTCCATGTGAAGCCTTCGTATTTTCCAAAAGGCAAAAGTGCCAGAAGCGTATCAAGGATAAGGCTTCCCACGACGCAAAGCACCGGCGTCAGCAGGCAGCAATACAAGAACAGGCTCAGGAACTTTTCCAATGTCGAGACCGGCATGATCATCTGCGAAACCCCTGCCCTTTTATCGTTGATGTCGCCAAACGCGATGCCCGGCGCCATAGCGATGGAAATGGCAGCCAAAAGCGTGATAAGAAGATAACGGTTTAAAGGCAGGACCTCAGTAATCTCCAAATACGGGAGAAAACTGAAAGCAGCCCAAGCGACCACATTCACACCTATTATAATAACAAGCACCAACCCGAAACGCTTGAAATAATTGCGTCCGTCCAATGCAAGCAGTCTGTTGAACCGACTGATATTAAATGCATTACTCATAACATCAGTATTTTAAGGTTTTTAACTTGAAATAGGAAAGGACTAAAAGTACAGGCAGCAGCACAAAGTCATTCAGATAACTAAAAAACAAAGCAATCTGATGATTTGTAACCATTGAACTGCAAATTGACTCATTGTCAGAATATTGAATCATATCAATGTTTCCGACTCCATCGAGAAGATTTTCAAGCAAAATAAATCCGAAAAACATCACGGGCAGGACCAACAAAGTCTTTTTCGTGCCGTTTTCCTTGAAAAGCAATGTGCCGAAAATAAGCAAGGAAGCCCAGAAAAAGA
>JAGHSL010000217.1 GCA_018065885.1 Candidatus Limimorpha equi | reverse complement strand
ATGCCGTGGTTTTGGCAACGGGCGGTTATGGCAATGTCTTCTTCTTGAGTACCAATGCGATGGCATCGAATGGCTCTGCCGCTTGGCGTTGTTATAAAAGAGGTGCTTATTTTGCCAATCCTTGCTACACGCAAATCCATCCGACTTGTATTCCGGTTCATGGCGACTATCAGTCGAAACTGACGCTGATGAGCGAAAGCTTGCGCAACGATGGCCGCATTTGGGTACCGAAAAAGAAAGAGGATGTTGAGAAAATCCGAAAAGGCGAATTGCGCCCAATAGATATTCCCGAAGAGGACCGCGATTATTATCTGGAGCGCCGTTATCCGAGTTTCGGCAATCTCGTTCCGCGCGACGTGGCTTCGCGTGCTGCAAAAGAGCGTTGCGATGCTGGTTTCGGTGTCAACAAAACCGGTTTGGCGGTTTATCTCGATTTCTCCGAAGCCATTAACCGCTTGGGAAAGAACGTGGTAAAGGCTCGTTATGGCAACCTGTTCGACATGTATGAGGAAATCGTGAATGAAAATCCATACGAGACTCCGATGATGATTTTCCCGGCTGTTCACTATACGATGGGTGGCCTTTGGGTCGATTACGAGTTGCAATCGACGGTGAAGGGCCTGTTCGTTGCGGGCGAAGCCAATTTCAGCGATCATGGCGCCAACCGTTTGGGCGCTTCGGCTTTGATGCAGGGACTTTCTGACGGTTATTTCGTGTTGCCTTATACCTTGCAGAATTATCTGGCCGACCAAATCCAAACGCCTCGCATTAGCATCGAAAGTGCTGAATTTGAGCAGGCTGAACAAAATGTTCGCACACAAATCGAAAAACTCTTGAATGTGAAAGGCTCCGAAACCGTCGATTCGTTCCATCGTCGTCTGGGCAAAATCATGTGGGAATATGTCGGCATGGCGCGCGAAAAGGCTGGTTTGGAGAAAGCCATCAAGTTGATTTCGGATTTGAGGAAGGAATTCTGGAAAAACGTGAAAGTATCAGGCAGCGCAATAGGCATGAATTCCGAACTTGAAAAGGCTCTTCGTGTGGCTGATTTCCTTGAAATGGGCGAACTGATTGCCCGCGATGCCTTGCAGCGCGAGGAGTCGTGTGGCGGCCATTTCCGCGTTGAGCATCAGACCGCCGAAGGCGAAGCACAACGCGACGACCAGAACTTCAATTTCGTGGCGGCCTACGAATACAAAGGCAGTGATTCAATACCCGAACTTCACAAGGAACAACTTGAATTTGAGTTTGTTGAAGTGAAGCAAAGAAACTATAAATAAATCTAGAAAATGAATTTCACACTGAAAATATGGCGTCAAGCCAACCGCACGGCAAAAGGGCATTTCGTTGACTACAAGGTGAGCGAAATTTCGCCCGATGCTTCGTTTCTGGAAATGCTTGACATTCTGAACGAACAATTGGTTCTGAAAGGCGAAGATCCAGTTTATTTCGACCACGATTGCCGCGAAGGCATTTGTGGCGCTTGTAGTCTTTTCATCAATGGCCGTCCGCACGGAAAAGGGGAGGGGACGACGACTTGCCAACTGTATATGCGTAAGTTCAAGGATGGTGAAACCATCACGGTTGAGCCTTTCCGTTCGCGCGCATTTCCCGTCATTAAGGATTTGACTGTTGACCGTTCGGCTTTCGATAAGATTATCCAGGCGGGTGGTTATGTGTCGTGTCACACGGGCGGCGTGCCCGATGGCAATGCCATTCCGGTTCCAAAGGCCGATGCCGACCGCGCCATGGATGCCGCTGCCTGCATTGGCTGTGGCGCTTGCGTGGCGGCGTGCAAGAATTCGAGTGCCATGCTTTTTGTCGCGGCTAAGGTTTCGCAGTTTGCCTTGTTGCCGCAAGGCAAGGTTGAAACGGCTCGTCGTGCTCAGGCAATGGTGGCCAAAATGGATGAGCTGGGCTTCGGCAATTGCTCGAATACTTACGCTTGTCAGGCGGTTTGCCCGAAACACATTTCCGTATCGAACATTGCGCGTTTGAACCGCGAATTTCTTGGCGGAAAAATCGTTTCGCCTTTGCGGAAAGAGGAATAGGGAAAAAGATGCAGTTTTTTGAGTGTAATTTACGGTTCAAAAAATCATCTGCGAATCTTAAAATCTGTAGTTTGTAATTTGATGAAATCCAAGTAATTACCAAGTATCCCTGTGGTCTTTCTTCTTGGTCAGCTTCAAATCCTTCAAGGCTTGGGCTTTCACGTTAATAGTGAAATTCCAGCTTTTCATTCTGCCAGTTGGAATCCAGCCGAAACGCATCTCCCAGCAATGGAGGTCGCGGTAAATGTTGACTGAAGTGTATGACAGTCCGTGATTGGTGAAATCCCAGCCAGTGTTGAAAGTGATTTTCCATTTCGGCGAAAGGCTGATGTCACCATTGACACTTAAAGTTTGAACCGTCTGGTTGGTTGCAATACCTAATAAAGCGGCATATCTCAACGAAGAGGAATAACGCAAGTTGTAGCTCAAGCTCAACGACCAAGGCGTAGTCCAATCAACGTAGGCATTAGGATTCCCCATGATGTCAAGCAATTGGTCTTCAGTGACATTCGGTGAATTGGCAGCGCGTTTTGCAACATCTGCGCCGAAATCTTTTTCCTTGGCATTCTTGTTTTTCAGTTTGTCAATCGTACTTTGGTTAAGGGAGAAACTGACGCTGAAATTCCAAGCCGAGTTGTTCTTGTGGAAAAGCCGATGGTTTTCAACGATTTCCAAGCGGTTGATTCGTTCGCCGTTTTCGTTTGTCGTGTACGGATCCCAAACGCTGCTGTACTGGATGTTCAGTTTCTTGAACAAGGTGGTTCGTGCGCTGATTGATAAGTTGGAAAGGTTCAACGAATCACGCATGAGGTCATAATTGCCACCAAGATTGAACGATTCCAGCAAAGCCACTTTCTTCAAGCCTGTAATGGTATCTGATTTCGATGGCACCTTCATTTCCAGGTTATTGGCAAAATTGTAGGTGATACTGCCGGATGTGTTTTGCGAAGGCGAACCGTAAAGTGATCCGGTAAACATATTGTAAACCTGTTCAACGCCGGCGGCATCCATGTATCGACCGTATGCACCCCATCTCGGCGAACTGAAATCAGGTGTGTAGGAGAAACCGATTGTTGGCGTAAACACATGACGGATGGCGCGAATCGGGCCTTTGGCAAAATTGACCATGCCGTAAATCTTTGTCGTGAAATTGCTCGAAACACTGAAATCCACTAAATTGCGGAAGCCGTAGATGGTATCGGTAATCAAGGAATCATTTAACATCTGCTTTTCGGTATGCGAGAAATACATGTAGTCGTTCAAGGAAACCGAACTCGTCCAGTTGATATGTTTGAACAACTTGACAGGCAAATTAATAGGAATGCTATGCTTGGCTCCCATCTGCATGTTTTTCTTCGACCACATTCCCATGTCCTTATACCATCCGTGCGAGAAAAGCGAGCTGTCTGCTCCGCTGATGTAGTTCTTGGCATTCAAGGTATAGTTGACGTTCAAATCCTTGTACCAGTGTTTCTTGCCCTGTTTCCCAACTTTTTGCAAAGGATAGATTCGGTTGGCCGAAAGTGTGATTTCAGGCAGTGAAATCGTAATCTGTTTGGTCAATGTGTTTTGGCTATGGCCGGCATTAAGTGTCAGATAGACTTTGCCATCGAAATTGGTCTGATAGGCAATGCTCGACTTGAAGGTGTTGCTCAGATATTCATTTGAGGTGCTGGCATTGTACTGGTTGTAATTCGAACTCATGATGTTGACGTCAGCCGAAAAACTGTGGCGCGGATGTGCTTTCGGATCCTGTTTATGCGACCATAAAATTTTGAAATCAGTGCTTTTCTGAAAATCGGCGGAGTTTTTCGTGCCGATTTTGTTTACGGCATAACCCAACGAAAGATTGCCGTTATACTTGTAGCGTTTCACATAACGGAAAGTGGGTTTCAAAGCCCAGCTGCCCCGGGTGTAGATGTCGCCCAAGACCTGCAAATCCATGTGTTCGTTAATGACCCAATAATAACCGCCGTTTTCCAAATAGAAACCACGGTTTGCCGATTCGCCATACGTTGGAATGATAAGACCCGATTTTTGCCCTTTCATAAGTGGGACCAAAGCAAATGGCAAAGCCAAAGGTAAAGGTACATCTTCAATGGTCAGGAATATTGGGCCGGTGACGATTTTGTCATCAGGAATCACCTTCGCTTTGGAAAAACGGAACTGGTAATGCGGATGATCTTTCAAATCGCAAGTGGTATATCCGCCAACGCTGATGTTCACCGTGTTATCATCCATGCGCTTGATTTTGGTTCCGTTCAGGTAGCCTTGGCCTTCTTCCGTCCAAACTTTCGTGATGACACCTTTCTTGCTTTTGAAATTATACATCATCTCTTCGGCATCGAAAGTCGAATTGCCCTGCGAGAAAACAGGCGTGCCTTGCAGTCTGCCCACTGAATCGAGTGTGCCGTAAGCCTTGCACACATTCGTCTCCAAATCGAATTCAAGGCAAGCTGCCTTCAGCACGATGTCGTCGTATTTTGCCTCGGCATCGCCATAATAATACATTTTCTTGTCAGCCAGATTGCGCACAACCGAATCGGTGGCGGTACAAACGATTTTTGTTTCCAAAGCTGCGCTACTACGTTTCGTCACAATTGTATCTTTTGGTTGCGCCAGTGAATCGGATAAAATGCTGTCTTGTGGCATTAAGAGCGAATCAAGTATCGGATTGTCAGGAAGATATGTAACGCTATCATTCAAATTTGGTCCGAAAAATTCATTGGCAACGGTATCCGTTTTCAAGACGATTGTGTCGACGAAACGTTGAGAAACGTTGTCTTTCGCTATGGTGTCAAGCTGTTGGTCATTCGTTTCAATTTTCGCCATCGGTTTGCATCCGAAACATACCAAAATAGTGACTATCAGCATACAAAATGCTAATACAGAATAATAAATCTTATATGTTTTGCGTTTTATCAAAACGAAAATCTTACTTTTGTGCCTTGAAATTCGGTGCAAAGATAGTTTTTATTGGCGCATAAATGAAATCTATTATGGCTCAACGTGGAAAAATAATAATTAATATCGTGTTTTTGGCGGTTTTCTTGCCGCTGATTGTCCATGCCCAAAAAGGCGAAACGATACAAACTGTCGTGATTGACGCTGGCCATGGAGGGAAAGACCCTGGTGCATTGGGCAAGAATTGCAAGGAAAAAGACATTAACTTGTCTGTAGCCCTGAAACTTGGAGCATACATTGAGGAGAACATGCCGAGTGTGAAAGTCGTCTACACTCGAAAAAGAGATGTTTTCGTAGAATTGAACGAGCGTGCCGCTATTGCCAACCGCAACGATGCAGATGTGTTCATTTCCATTCACTGCAATTCGGCGGCCAACGCATCGGTGAACGGTGCCGAAACCTTTGTGATGGGTGAATCGAAAAACGAAGCCAACCTCAACGTGGCAAAAGCCGAAAACGCCGCCATCCTTTTGGAAGACAACGCCAGCGAAACTTACGACAATTTTGATCCGAACAGCACTGAGGCCTATATCTTGTTTTCGCTCTCGCAAAGCCTTTATCAGAACCAAAGCCTACAATTGGCCGACAAAGTGCAACAGCAACTGGTCACTAAGGTAAACCGCCACGACAGAGGTGTGCAACAAGCTGGTTTTCTTGTGCTTTGGAAAACTCCAATGCCAAGCATTTTGGTTGAATTGGGCTTCATCAGTAATGCAAATGAGGCAAAGTTCCTCAACTCGGAACGCGGCCAGACCCAGATGGCTTTGGCACTTTATAGGGCTTTCGAACAATATAAGCAAGCCTACGAAAACGACAATAAGACCGAGACAAAGCCCATAGTGACAATACCTGCCAGCAGCAGCGACAGCGATGTGTTTTTCTCCGTGCAGTTCGCCAGCCGCGACAAGAAAGTGCCTGTCACCGACAAGGCTTTCAAGAAAGTGCCCGAAGTGGATGTCTACGAATACAACGGCGCATTCCGCTACATATCAGGACATTTCGCCAGCAAAGCACAAGCCACGGCACGCCAGACGGAACTGCGCAACTTAGGTTTCAGCGATGCTTTCGT
>JAGHSL010000257.1 GCA_018065885.1 Candidatus Limimorpha equi | reverse complement strand
GAATTATTTTCATTTCTAAAAAAATATCCATTAAATTTGCCGTCAGTTTTCACAAATCATATTTTTTACAAAATGAAAGTACAAGAATTAGTAGACAAACTGGGACTTAAAGTCCTGTCAGGAGCCAACGGGCTTGACCGCGAAATCGACGGTTGCTATATCTCCGACCTTTTGAGCGATGTGATGGGCAACGCCATGGAAGGCAACATTTGGATTACATTGCAGACCCACAAAAACGTGATGGCTGTCGCTTCACTGAAAGAATTGGCCTGCATCATTCTGGTGAAAGACCTCGTTCCGAATGCCGAAACCATCGAGCAAAGCAACGACGACGGTCTGCCTGTGCTGCAAACCTCGCTGCCGACCTACGAAATCGCCGGATTAGTGTATAACCTGTTACATTAGACGATTGGACAATTAGACATTTTGACAATCAAAAAAGTCCACAAGTCAAAAAAGTCCATAAGTCCATAAGTCCATAAGTCTAAAAAGTCCACAAGTCAAAAGAAAAAATGGAACTCAAAGCATATAGGGCCGATTTGCACATGCACACTGTACTTTCGCCGTGCGGCGACTTGTACATGAGTCCGAGTGCCATCATCGAGCAAGCCAAGAAACTGCACCTCGATGTCATCGCCATTTGCGACCACAACACGACACGGCAGGTCAAGGTGGCACAGAAAATCGGGCGCGACAACGGCATTCTGGTCATCGGCGGCGTTGAAATCACCACGCAGGAAGAAGCCCATGCCCTCGCCTACTTCGAGACCGATGAACAACTCGACAAGTTTCAGGAGTTCCTCGACGAGCATCTTCCACACATTCCGCTTGATGAGGATAAATTTGGTTATCAGCTTATTGTAGATGAAAACGAGGAAGTCGTTGGCGAAGAGGAATGGCTGCTTTGGTCGGCTCTGGACGCTGATTTGGACACGCTCTACGACAAGGTTCACGAAATCGGCGGTCTTTTCGTTCCGGCCCATGTCAACAAGCCTGCCAGCAGCTTGATGAGTCAGTTGGGTTTCATTCCGCCCGACCTCAAGGCCGATGCACTGGAAATATCGAAGCACGTCAAGAAAGAGGATTTCCTGAAGAAATTCGCCTATCTGAAACGTTTCAATTTCACCAAAAGCAGCGATGCCCATTTCCTGCACATCATCGGCGAAGTGCATTGCGTGCTTTACATGTACGACAAGACTTTCGATGAGTTCCGCAAGACCCTGCACGGCGAAGACGGAAGATACATTGACACTGAGCCGAAGGAAAAACTGCAATTGCTGTTTGGATAAAGAAATGAAAGAAGCACATCCCCCATATAAAGACATCACAAATTCAGAGACTTTCACCAAAGCCATTGAACTTCTGAATTATGAAATTGCCACCGCACAAGTCAAAGTCATGGCGGCGGCAAATGCCCAATTGCTGTTGCATTATTGGAAAATGGGACTTTACATTTTGGAAATACAGAAAAAGTCTGGTTGGGGCGCCAAAGTAATTAGCAAACTGTCCGATGCCATCAGAAAATCCAATCCAAACAAGAAAGGTTATTCTACTCGCAATCTGACCTACATGTGCCAATTTGCAAAGCTTTATCCGCTCAATATCATACAACTATTAAGCGCCAGAGAAGCAGAAATGTCGATTCCCGACACGAAAGCCATCCTGCAAACAGCCAAAGAAATTGAAGAAATTGAATTTGCGCAGGAAGTTCCTGCGCAAATTGGAACCTCAACATCAATTACGCAGGAGGTTCCTGCGCAAATAGAAGAAATATTCCTCAAATCTCCTATTGCACGCACCAACTGGGCAAGTCATCAAGTGCTGATGGACAGCAAATTATCATTAGGAATCAGATTCTGGTACATGTTAGGATGCCCAAATTTCGGCTGGAGCAGCAACATCCTTGATTTACAAATAAAATCAGGTTTGTTTCAAAGACAGATTCTTGCTAAAAAACACACCAACTTTCAGCGCACTTTACCAAAGCCTCAGAGTGATTTGGCCAATTATCTGCTCAAGGATCCATATATTTTCGACATAACGGAATCGCAAAAAGCCATGGACGAAAGAGATATTGAAAATCAATTGGTTACTCATGTCACAAATTATCTTTTGGAGATGGGAAATGGCTTTTCCTTTGTCGCAAGGCAAAAGCACTTTGAAATTGGAGGCGAAGATTTCTTTGCCGATTTAATTCTTTACAACATCAAGCTACACGCATACGTTGTCATCGAACTGAAAGCTCGTAAATTCAAGCCAGGCGATGCCGCCCAACTGAATTTCTATATGAATGTTGTAAACGACAAACTAAAAGGAAAAGGTGATAATGACACCATCGGCATCGTGTTGTGCCAAGGCAAAAGCGAAATCATGGCTGATTATGTACTAAAAGGATACAATCAACCTATTGGCATTAGCGACTATCAAATGAGCAAGGCCATACCAGAAGAACTAAAAAGCACACTTCCAACAATAGAAGATATTGAACGTGAACTATCCGAATTACAAACAGATAAAAAAATCACTTCATCAAAAGAAGAAAAATGAAAGAACTATCACTCCATGTATATGACCTGATGGAAAACTCCACGGCGGCCAACTCGACCCTTGTGGAACTCACCGTGCGCGACAGCCTCAAGGACAACATCTATGCCTTCACCATCAAGGACAACGGCAAAGGCATGAGTCCTGAGTTTCTCACCAAGGTCACCGACCCCTGGACCACCACACGAAAGACGCGCAAAGTCGGCCTCGGGCTACCCCTTATTAAAATGAACACCGAAAACGCAGGCGGCGGCATGAAGATTGAAAGCACCGTCGGCGTGGGCACCACACTCAATTTCTGGTTCCAACACGACCACCTCGACCGACCGCCCATGGGCGACTTGGCAGGTTCTCTCGTCATGCTTTTCTCGGCACACGAAGACATTCATTTCATCTACACCCATACCACCGATGACGGTGAATTTGTTTTCGACACCGACGAAATCAAGGAAGCCTTGGACGGAATGCCGATGAACGATGTCCACATCATGCAGTACCTGAAGGAAATGATTCAGGAAAACCTAAAGGAAATCAATTTTAACGACTAATATTTTAATTTTGAACATGGAAATACATGAATTGACATGCAGAAAAAGATTTGATTATTAGCTGTTTGCTATTGGCAACTGGCTTCTGGCTAAACAAATCATTAAACGAGAAGCAACTTCTTTCATAATGCCAAGTGAGCCAAAAGCTAAAGGCCAAAAGCCAAAAGCATCATTTTGCAATAGAAATCATGTAATTCCTTAAACATTTGTAAACCAAATGACTATCAAGCAAATTTCAGAACTCTTGGAAGCCAAGGTGCTTTGCGGCGCAGACCGTTTGGACGAAGAAAACGACATCGTCTTCGCATCCGATTTGATGAGCGAAGTGCTCACCATCGGCGACCACAGTCCTATCCTTCTGACTGGCCTCTGCAACATGCAGACCATACGCACTTGCGAAATGGGCAACTTGGATGTCATCGTGCTCGTGCGCAAGAAAAAAGCAACGGAGGAAATGATTGAGGAAGCGGAAGACGAAGGCATGGTCCTTATGGAATGTGATTATTCCATGTTTAAGGCATGCGGCATATTATTCGCTGCCGGCCTGAATCCAATTTACTAAGTATCAACTAAAAACAAAACATCATGCATTTCGAATACCAAGTTTACGAAGCGGACTTTGTGAATGCCGGAGCAGCCTCAAGCGCCATCAAGAAGACGCTGAAGCAGCTCAACATCAACCCGAGCATCATCAAGCGGGTTGTGGTAGCGCTTTACGAAGCCGAGGTGAACGCCATAGCACATGCCTACGGCGGCACCATCTACGCCGACATTGAACCAGACAAAATCACGGTGAAAATCGTCGACACAGGCCCTGGCATCCCCGACATCGACTGGGCCATGCAGGAAGGCAACTCAACGGCCTCGCCCGAAGTCCGCGACATGGGATTCGGAGCCGGCATGGGTTTGCCCAACATAAAGAAAAACGTCGACAAACTCAACGTAAGTTCCACCGTCGGTGTCGGAACGACCGTTGAAATGGAAGTCAACTTTGTTTGACATTTCGACGATTGGACTTTTAGACTGATTGGACAAACCAAGTTCAAGAGTCAATAATACTGCTACAACAATAAGATTCCCGCCTACGCGGGAATGACGGCCTCAAAACAAGGCCGTCTAAAGAGTACGCAAATCAACCCAAGCAAACAACAAATCACTATGGAAAAGACCCCTTTCTTTCACGCCTTATCAATCGATGAAGATGCCTGCATCGGCTGCTCGCATTGCATGAAATCGTGCCCTACCGAGGCCATCCGCGTCCGCGAGGGCAAAGCCGTCTTCCTGCCCGACAAATGCGTCGACTGCGGCAACTGCTTCAAAGCCTGCCCGACACACGCCATTTACGTTGAACAAGACGACTTCGATTCCATCTTCAATTTCCCGTGCCGCGTTGCCATCGTCCCCGCCATTTTCATGGGACAATTTCCAAACGACATTTCCGTTTCGCGCATCTACGGCATCTTGAAGGAAATCGGATTCACCCACGTGATTGAAGCCGAGTCGTCCATACCGATTTATACCGCAGCAAAAAACAAATATGCCATCGAGCATCCCGACATCAGGCCGCTCATCTCGACATTCTGCCCTGCCATTGTGCGACTGATTCAAGTCAAATTTCCAAGCCTTGTCGAAAACCTCATTCCACTGAAAGCCCCAATCGACATCACGGCCAAGTACATCAGGCGGAAAATCAAGAAGGAATATGAATTGAACGACGACCAGATTGGTCTGTTCTACATCACGCCTTGCGCAGCGAAAATCGCCGCCGTAAAGGCTCCTGTGGGCGAAGAGAAATCGAGTGTTGACGGGGTCATCAACATGGATTCGCTCTACAACCGCGTCTATAAGAAAATCAAGGAACAAGGAAAGAAATTCAAGGAACAGAAACTGCCCATTTCCCAACTTTCGGCCGACAGCGTGCTGACCTCGCTCACCAACGGTGAACGGCGCCTCACCAATGTGCAGCACTCCTACGCCATCGACGAAATCGGCAACGTAACCGAATTTCTTGAAAAACTGGAAAACGATGAAATAGAAGATGTCGATTTCCTTGAACTTCGCGCCTGCGACCAAAGCTGCCCAGGCGGCATACTGACCTGCGACAACCGTTTCATCATGTGCGAGCGTGTTTTCGAAAGAGGCCGCAAGATTGCCGACCGCGAACGAAAAGGCGAACAGACCAAAGACCACGAAATGGAACAGGAACGCGTTTACCTGTCACGCGACCTTCACGTCGATCCTATCAAGCCTCGCTCCATGCTTGTCTTGGACGAAGATATTTCAAAGGCTTTGGAGAAAATGAAGAAAATCAGCGAAATAAGGGCTATGCTTCCACAAACCGACTGCGGCATTTGTGGTGCGCCGACTTGCGACGCCTTGGCTCACGACATCGTTTGCCAACATGCCGAACTCACCGATTGTGTCTTCATTCAACGCAACCTTGAAGCCCGTGGCAACATGGATGTCGATGAATCGCTGAAAATCATGGAAGTCATCTGGGGCGAGGAAAAGATGAACAACTATGTAAAGAAGAAGTAATCTAAAATGCTTCCCTATAACAAGATTGCAACCAACTATCAAACAACGTTTTGCAAACACATCACAAAACGTGTTTTTGGACGGATTTTTTGGAACGTAAAGACGCACGGCCGTGCGTCTCTACATGCCAAAAAATTGTGGTAAATCGTAAGAGAAAACGGCCAGCCGCAATTTGCAACTGACCGTTTTCTCTTGTAGAGACGCAGCGTACTATGCCTCTACATTCATTCCTTCACCACCTTGTCCGAATAGACCTTTCCGCCTTCAAGGGTGATTTTCGCCACATACTGCCCAACAGGAAGGTTTGCCACATTCATTTCCGCCGTGCGCGAATTTGCCACGCAACGGCCTGAAACATCATACAACTCAATGCTTTCGGGCTTCACATCTGGCGAGAATTGGATGGAAAGCCTGTCTTTCACCGGGTTTGGATAGATGAGGTATGGACGGATGTATTGCTCCGTTTCGGGCGTCGACCAGCCATTTTCCGGAATGACGGCGGCAAACAGCTGCAAGCTGAAATTCACGCCACACAAGGCAATGCCGCCACCCGACAGCGTGCAGGCGTTCATGCCCATGTAAAATTCCCCCTCGTAACCGTCCATGCAGTACCGCGACCATTCCAGATTGAGGTCGGCATCAAGTTTGGCCACAAAGAAAAACTCATTTCCATAGTTCGATCCGTCTACACCGATAAGGTAGAAACTGCCGTCATCCGCCATCACGAAAGAGTTGTGTGTAAGCAGTTCCTTGGGTTTCAACGGGAAAGAATGTACCGTATAGCAATTGTCCGTCAGGTTCAATTCATCATCCATTTCAAGCAAAGTGATGTAGTTCCTTCCAACTTCCGATGTCAGCACGGTCATGAAATAGTGTTTTCCTCCGACACTTTTCATCAGCTGGTAACGTAATGGCGTAAAACTTCTGTCCATCATTTCCCCGTATTTTTTCTCTTTCAGCACGTTGAAATCGGCATCAAGGACGGCAATGCTGAGCGTGTCGCCGCTCGACAGGTGGTTGCGGTACAGCATGGAGTAGCGTAGCGGCGATTCGCTGAACACCGCAAGCGGTGTCCGCAGCGGTGCGCAGGAACTGTCGAAAGGCTTGACCGCCTGCACATCTGCCAGCATGTTACATTCCGTGTCGAAGCGCGTGCAGTGTCCTTGTCCGTTCTCCTCTTCCCAATAGATGATGACGTGGTTTTCGGTGTCGAGCAGGAAACTGCAGTTTTGAGACGTCCCGTCGAAAAGCTGCGTGCTGTATTCGTTTTGCACCTCCAGGTTGTCGTTGATTTTCA
>JAGHSL010000178.1 GCA_018065885.1 Candidatus Limimorpha equi | reverse complement strand
CGAAAACTTTTATCGGAACAAATAACCCGTTTTTCAATATGTCAAAATGAAAAAGCTGCACCGTTTGGCGCAGCTTTTTCTATGATAGGAATCAGTATTTGTTGTTCAATTATTTTCCGTTGATTACTTTCTCAACGATGGCCAGAATTTCCTTTTCCTGCTGCAATGCGGCGGCTTCAATGTCGGCGGCTTGCTTCAAAATGTCGGCCTTGAAAGCCTCATCTTTCAGACTTGCAGCATTAATCTTGACATTCAGATGCGCTCCCATGACGGCAGAACGGGCACACAAAGCACCGACGCCAGCATCGGAAACTGAGTTCGGATTGCCGGTTTCGGCCATAGCGCGAACCACTTCAAAAGCACTGTAAGCAGCTTTCATGGTGCGGAAAGGCACCTGAGTGGCATATTTCGTAGCGTCCTGAATAGCCTTTGAGCGGGCAACTTTTTCTTCATCGGTCTTCTTTGGCAAGCTAAAGGCATTCATGATGGTATTGAAAGCGTTAGTGTCTTCGTCAACCAAATCAAGCAGTTCGTCCTTGATGGCCTGCCCCTTGACAGCCCATTCCGAGAACTCTTCCCAACGGTCGTCCCAACCTGGCTTGTGTGACGAGAGGTTGGCCACCATGGTAGCGAGCGATGCGCCAAGAGCTCCCATGTAAGCGGAAATGGAGCCGCCGCCTGGAGCAGGGCTTTCGCTTGCCGTTTCGTTGGCAAAACCTGTGCAAGTCATGTCGACGAGTTTCTTCTGGCTGTTGTTTTCAATCAGATATTCAATGACCTTTTCCTTTGGATTGAAAGGTTTCAAGTCATCGAGGCCCATCGACTTGATTGCTATCTTCATGATTTCCTCTTCGCTGACGCCGAGTGAACGTTGCTGCTTGGCGAGATAGAAACGGCCAGCATCCATCAGAACTTTCTTAGGAATCAAACCGACGATTTCGCAGCCTGTGACACGCACGCCACGGGCGGCAGCCTTAGCGCAGACTTCCTCGAAGCAGACATGAACCGGAGAAACGCTGATGTTGGTAATGTTCATGGAGACTTGAGCGATGCCGTAATCTTCGATGAACCAACCGATTGCCTTGGTGCATTTCAAAGTGCCAGGAATCATGATGGTGTTGCCGTTTTCGTCTTTCATCGGCTTGTCGGTCACCTTATCGCCCATGCGCTTCGGACGGCCCTTTTCGCGGACATCGAAGGCGATGGCATTGGCACGGCGTGTGCTGGTGGTGTTCAGGTTATAGTTGATGGCGACCAAGAAATCGCGGGCACCGACTTGCGTTGCACCGGTATGAGCCACATGTTCGTTCCATTCGTTAGGACCGAAATCAGGCTTCCATTGCTCGGAACCGAGGCGCGACGACAAGGATTCATATTCACCCGTGCGGCAATAAGCCAAATTGCGACGTTCAGGACGGAAAGCCGCATCTTCGTAGCAATAAATCGGGATATTCAATTCATTGCCAAGGCGTTCGCCCAATTTGTGAGCGTATGCAACGACCTCTTCCATCGTGATGTTCGACACAGGAATCAGAGGGCACACGTCGGTGGCACCCTGACGCGGGTGAGCGCCGTGATGCTGCGACATGTCAATGAGTTCGGCGGCCTTCTTCACTACGCGGTAAGCGGCTTCGCAAACATTTTCAGGTTCACCGACAAAAGTGATGACGGTGCGGTTGGTGGTCATGCCAGGGTCGACATCAAGCAATTTGACGCCTTCCACTTTTTCGATTTCAGCGGTCACCTGATTGATGATGTTCATATCGC
Organism: Candidatus Limimorpha equi; assembly: GCA_018065885.1. Classification (GTDB taxonomy): domain Bacteria; phylum Bacteroidota; class Bacteroidia; order Bacteroidales; family F082; genus Limimorpha; species Limimorpha equi. The sequence continues at coordinate 83 of JAGHSL010000178.1, read as the reverse complement.
GGCCTTCGCTGATGTTCGGTACACATTCGATAAGTTGTTTCATATAAGGGTAGATTTAAAAATTCAAAGATTTAATATTTAAT
>JAGHSL010000385.1 GCA_018065885.1 Candidatus Limimorpha equi | reverse complement strand
CCATTCCTTAATCCGTGACTTCGATTGGAGTTTATGCTTTTTTTGTTTGCATAGGCTTTAGTGGTTCTCTGACCAGCCCGAATTCCGTGACTTCGATTGGAGATGGTACTTTGTTTGGTTGGATAGGCTTTACTGGTTCTCTGACCATCCCGAATTCCGTGACTTCATTTGGAGATTCTGCTTTTTAGTTGTGCTACGGCTTTACTGGTTCGCTGACCATCCCGAATTCCGTGATTTCGATTGGAGAATATGCTTTTTACTATTGCTACAGTTTTACTGGTTCGCTGACCATACCGAATTCCGTGACTTCAATTGGAGAATATGCTTTTTACTCATGCTACGGTTTGGCGGGTTCGCTGACCATCCCGAATTCCGTGACTTCCATCGACAGAAATGCTTTTGGTAATAATGACTTCTCATCCATTGCTGTTGATCCCAATAATCCTTACTGCTATTCGGAGGGGAATGCCATCATTCGCAAATCCGATAAAGTTTTGCTCGTTGGATGCAAGAACACCGTCATTCCCAACGATATCAATGGTATTGGTGATTATGCTTTTTTGGGTTGCAGCGGCATGACTGGTTCGCTGACCATACCGAATTCCGTGACTTCAATTGGCGATTATGCTTTTTATGGTTGCTCCAACTTACAATCTTTGCAAGTTGAGGCCTTTAATCCGCCGATAATAGGAAATCATACTTTCGACTATATAGACAAGACAATTCCTGTTACGGTGCCCTGTGGCTCTCTGTCAGCTTACCAGACAGCACCATATTGGAGGGATTTCACGAATATTCGGGAAGAAATTTTCTTCACCCTAAGTGTTTCTTCAGCCAACGACGACATGGGCAGTGCTACCATTACGCAGCAGCCCGATTGCATCAACGATGCGATTGTCACGGCAACGCCTAATCAAGGCTTCGTTTTTGTCAATTGGACAAAGAACGGGGAGGTGGTTTCAACTGAGGCTATTTACACTTTCACATTGACAGAAAACACGGTCTTGGTGGCCAATTTCAGGCAGGGAACAGGTGTTGAAGAAAACGATGCCGCTAGTTCGGCTAACTTTGCCTACTTCAGCAACGGCGAACTGGTTATCAGCTGCGAAGGCAAAAATACGCTGCATATCATCGACATGATGGGCCGTGTGCTCTGCAGCCAGACCATTAACGGTGGCTGCCGCATTTGCACCAATTGGATGACGGCTGGCACTTATATACTCAACCTCAACGGTATGACGCAAAAGATTGTGGTGAAATAAGTGAACTTGTTGATTTATGCGTATTACGGAAAAGCCTTGGCCGAACGGTCAAGGCTTTTGTTTAGGATTGTCAAAAAGGCAAGAAAATCTATTCAAGAATCATTTTCCGCATCATCACGCCTTGTGTGTTTCGTGTCTGAATGAAATAATATCCGGCAGGAAAATCGCTGAGGTCTATCTGCAATTGGTTGCCATTGGCTTCCGATGTGAACATCATTTGTCCGATGCTGTTGAAGATTGTGACTTGCTGTATGTCTTCGCATTGGATGGTGACGGCATCGATGGCTGGGTTAGGAAATATTGAAACCCGTTGGTCGTTTTCGTTTACGGCAGTTGGGTCAATCACGGAAATGGTCTCTTCGCAACTCATGGCATAGAAAGAAAAGTCGCTTTCGTTGCCGTTGTAAATGATGCGTAAAGTATATTCGTGATCGATGCCGTCAGGGGCGACATCAATGTAGGATTGGGCGTCGCCTGATGTAATGTCAAGTAACTCTCCGTCGCGGATGATAAGCGTTCCGATGATTCCTGCTGCTGAGGTTCCATTGTCGCTGAATTCCACATCATCCACATTGAGATAAAACTGGTCGGTGCAGTTGAAATGGCGGATGGCGATATATACTTCTTGGCCGGCATAAGCGCTGAGATTAACGGTGTATTGATACCAGGTGCCGTTGCGGCTGTCTTTGGCAGAAAGTGTCCATTCATGTAACATGGTGAAATCGGCGGGATTAGTCTGGCTTTCTGAAGAAACGGCAACTCCGAAATGCTCAAATGGGTAGCTGGCATCTTGAGCACATGCCCAAAAACTGAAGGCGGAACTTTCGGTAACATGGACTTTATGAGTGACGATGTAATTGTCGGGATGCAGTGCACCAACACCAATCATGTTGCTGAAACTCTCCGAACTGATCATGTCTTCGCCAGTGTGAGGGAAGAAAGTGTATTGCGGGGCTGGCATGAACACTGAGGCGAGGTACCACCAGTGGTTGTCGCCATCGGCATCGATGAGTCCCCAATTCTGCGGAATGCCGCTTTCGAAACTTTCAAAGAAACTGTCGTCCTGAGGCGATTGTGGCAGTTCCCAGTTGAGCACGATGTCGTCGCCTTGCCATCCGCCTTGTGGGACGCTGACGAAGCCTTCGTAATGTTCGCATGAGGAATAAATCCAGTCAAAACTGGAAAAGTTGCCAATGGTGCCGTCAAAGATAGAAGCTACCATGATGTTGTGTCTTTCACCATCTTGGAAATCATTCACTTGGTGTTGAAAGTAGTGCTTTTCAATCTCGAATTCCTGTTGGTTGTCGATGCGAACCATATAGCCGTCGGCATTTTCAAGTTCGTCCCATTGCGCCCAGCCTGTGACCGAAACATAAAGGTTTTCAATGTCTTGAGCCTTCATTGTGCCGAAGGCAAAGACGAGGATAAGGAAAAGTGTGGTTGCAATCTTTCTCATGATGTATGATTTATTAATTGTCTTATTGTCATTCAACGCTTATGCGTCTCACACAAGTACCATTATTATTGGAAATGCGGACGATGAAGATGCCGTTGCCAAACTGTGTCAGGTCGAGTGTCATGCTGTCGCTGTTGGAAGCAGCATCGTAAAACATCTGTCCAAGTATGTTTGATATTGTGACATGCTGCAAGTTATTGGCTTCAATGGTTATATTGCCTTTTGTCGGGTTGGGGTAGACTTTGGCATCAACGCTGTTCTCGGCAACGTCGGAAAACTTCACTTCAACGGTAATTACGGCTTGTGCTTCGCAGCCGTCGTTGTTGTAGCCTGTCACAGTGTATGTAGTCGTTTGGCTGGGCGAAACGGTGATGGATGCCGTTGTTTCGCCTGTCGACCAAAGGTAACTGTCAGCGCCAGAGGCTGTCAGAGTGGTGCTTTCGCCAAAATTGATTTGCGTGCTGCCTGAAATCGTGACTTCCATTGTGGAAGGATTGAAAGTCAGGTTCAGACCTACAATGCTGTCGCAGAAGGCAGTTTCGTAAGCTGTTGTGTAATAGCCTGGTTCTGTGAGAATCGTGCCATTGAAATTGTAGGTACTGCCGCAAGTGATGAGGTCAATCACATTGAGCGGTGAGCAGCTTTCGTAGGCGCCTATTTCTATGCGTCCGTTCTGGATGCGGAAATTGCCGAAAAGGTCTTTCACGCCTAAGCCGGTTGTGTTTGGCTTGCCGGCATTGAGGCAGATGCTGCGTGGCATGAGGCTCCAGTCGGCATCGTGATATTCGGCACCTGCGCCTTCGGCAGGTTGTGCGAAACGGACGAAATTGTCTGGCGTTTCTCCATCGTTTTCAGCGGACAAAATTATCATGTTTTCGCCTTCATAATTGCCTTGAACGGCGCAATAGTCGGCTTTCATTTCACCGTCAATCTGATTGTCGGTGCCGTTGGCTTTGTTGCCCCAAACGATGCAGTTCGTGTATTTGCTGTAACGGTTTTCGCTGAAAATGCCGCCCGACGATTCAAGGGCATCGTTCATCACGAAATTGCAGTTCGTGACCGTCATTTTGCCTCTTGCATACATGCCGGCGCCGTTTTTAGCGGTGTTATTGCTGATGATGCAGCCTTTCAAAGTGGGTTCGGCATTGTTGTAGATATACAAGCCGCCGCCCTTGGTGGAAGCCGTGTTGTTGCAAATGATGCAGTTGGAGAAAACGGTTCCGTAGCGGTCGCAAACGCCAGCGCCAAGTGAAGTGGTGTTGTTGCTGATAGTGCAGTTCGAAATGATGACTTTCCCATTGCCCGAAGCGGCATTGACGTAAATGCCACCGCCGTAAATTTCGGCATGGTTATTATCGATGATGCAATTGGAAAGGGTGATATAATCATTGAGATAAACGCCTGCTCCTGAACCCGTTGCGCCATTCGTGATGGTGAAACCGTCCCAGACAGCGGCTGTTCCGGCATTGAAAGCGGAGGCTTGGTTCAAGACGCGTTTCGCGTTCTGGCCATCAAGGATGGAAGCGTTGTTGACGAAATCGCGTTGCGAGAGGTCGTAGTCAGGGGCTTCGTCACCGTTGAAACTGCCGTAGATGCGATTGCCGTAGGTGATGCTGAAGGCATTTTCGGGGTCGGTGTCATCACCGTAATAGATGCCTTTCTTGGCCCAGATTCTTACTCCGTTGATGCTGCGGGCGTTGGCGAAATGCAATTCCGATGTTGCGTTTTCCCAAGAGGAACCGTCGCCTTGTCCGTCGGGGCTGACATAAATGATGCCGTTTTCATCGCTGTTGATGACCATTGGCCTGATGTTGACGACCATAGCCTGGCTGTTGGTCCAGCCGTTCACATCATAAAGGGAATAATAGCCGTTGCCGTAGCCGCTCCAGCCCCAGTTGAAATGGTAGTAGTCGCTGGCATTGTAGCCATCGAGGACAAAGGCGTGGCCTGTGCTGCTGTTGGTGCCGGAATAATAAATGGGACGTGCATTGTCGAGTTCGTTACGCACCATGTCGCGCCATTCTTCGAACTCGTATTTCGAGCGCTCTCTGTAGGTTGCGCTGCAATAACCGAAATAACTGCGCAGGGCGGTTTCCACATCTTTCGACTGTGCACCGCTGCCGCTCGGGCTGTAGTTCATGTTGACGCTCACGCCGCAATGGTACATCAGCGTGGCAATGGCATCGTTGTGCGAAAAGATTTCGTCGGGCATGTTGTCCCAATCGTAGGTAGTTTCACCAAAATTGGCGCTTTGCTGGCCGTAACTGCCATGATTGTAGGAGTGTGTGCCATAGCCTTGCTTGGGGTGGTTGTGGTATTTCATCACCTGAGCCATGGCGCACGCCACGCAGCCCGCATAAACGCGGTTACAAGGGCCGCCCCAAGCCGTCGGGCAATATTCGTTGTAGTAGCAGTCCTGGTTCCAAAGTGTGTGAACCAACGGATTGACACCTCTTTTATTAATAAGAAGTCTACCATTCTCAAAATCGTTCCATTGCTGCTTGATGAAATCGGGTGTCAGTTCGGGATGTTCGTCGGCATAACGGCTCATTTCCTCGTATTGCTCCATCCACCATTTGATATTTTCGGGCGCATCGTCGAGGCTTGGAAATATGGAATTGTCGGAATAGGCGAGGATAGGAGGAAGGTTTTTGCTGTTGGAGGTTATGATGAAACCTTGATTGTCGATGTTGTAAATCGAAAAAGCATTGTTTTCAATAGCCTGGATTTCATTTGCTTGCAGTTGCAAATTGCTCTTTGCGAAGGCTTGAACTGAATGCTTGTTGTCGGTTTTGTTTTGTGCCTGAATGGAAATGGCTGCCAAAACCAGAAGAAAAAGTAAAAATGTCCGTTTCATTAGCGTAGTGATTTTGTGCTGCAAATGTAGTTTAAAATCTGACTTGAAAACGTTTACGTATCGAAAAAAGTTGTACTTTTGCAGCCGTTTTCAAAACAGGTATACCTATTATGATTAATATAACATTTCCTGACAAGAGCGTCAGACAGTACGAAGCAGGCGTTTCGCCATTAGACATCGCTAAGAGCATTAGCGAAGGCTTGGCTCGCAACGTGTTGGCAGCCAGCGTGAATGGTAAGAAATGGGACGCTACCCGCGCCATCAACGAAGATGCTGAAATCCAACTCTTTACTTGGGATGATCCTGAAGGTAAAGCCGCTATGTGGCACTCATCAGCCCACTTGATGGCTGCTGCCATTGAGCAATTATATAAAGGTGTGAAATTCGGCATCGGCCCTTCAATCGATAACGGTTTCTATTATGACATTGATACTGGCGACATCACTTTGACTGAAGCCGACCTCGTCAACATCGAAAAGAAGATGCTTGAACTGGCACGCCAGAAGCAGACCTTTGAACGCATCGACGTTACAAAGGAAGAGGCTTTGAAGCATTTCTCCGACAAAGGCGACGAATATAAGGTGGAGCTGATTTCCGAACTGGAAGATGGCACCATCACCTATTATAAGAATGGCGAATTCACCGACCTTTGCCGCGGACCACATATCCCGAACACGAGTTTCATTAAGGCCGTGAAGCTGACTTCACTCGCTGGCGCATACTGGCGTGGCGATGAAAAGCGCAAGCAGCTGACCCGTGTCTATGGTATCACTTTCCCGAAGCAGAAGGAATTGGATGAATATCTCGTTCTCCTTGAAGAAGCCAAGAAACGCGACCACCGTAAGCTGGGCCGTGAGCTGGAACTCTTTATGTTCAACGAATTGGTGGGTAAAGGTCTTCCGATTTGGTTGCCAAAAGGTACTGCATTGCGTCTGCGTCTGCAGGATTATCTGACTAAGATTCAGCAGGATTATGGTTACGAACAGGTCATTACTCCACATATCGGTGGCAAACAGCTTTATGTGACATCAGGTCACTGGGAGCACTACGGCGCCGACAGTTTCCGCCCAATCACCACTCCTGAAGAAGGCGAAGAATACTTGCTGAAGCCGATGAACTGCCCTCACCACTGCCAAATCTTCAAGTGGAAACCGCGTTCATACAAGGATATGCCTGTCCGTATCGCTGAATTCGGTACCGTGTACCGTTACGAACAGAGCGGCGAATTGCACGGCTTGACCCGTGTGCGTTCATTCACTCAGGACGATGCTCACATTTTCTGCCGTCCCGACCAGGTGAAAGACGAGTTCATCCGCGTGATGGAAATCATCGAAATCATCTTCAAGGCCCTTGATTTCAAGAACTTTGAAGCTCAAATATCGCTCCGTGACCCTAACAACCATGAAAAATACGTAGGCACTGACGAAAACTGGGCAAAAGCTGAAGCCGCTATCCAGGAAGCATGTCAGGAAAAAGGTCTGCCGGCACACGTCGAATATGGCGAAGCCGCTTTCTATGGCCCCAAGCTGGACTTCATGGTGAAGGATGCCATTGGACGTAAATGGCAGTTGGGTACCATTCAGGTCGACTACAACCTGCCTGAACGTTTCGATTTGACCTACATCGGCGCCGACAACGAAAAGCACCGTCCGGTCATGATTCACAGAGCACCATTCGGTTCCATGGAGCGTTTTGTGGCTGTCTTGTTAGAGCATTGCGCAGGCGAATTCCCGCTTTGGCTGGCTCCAGATCAGCTGATAATCCTCCCTGTGAGCGAAAAATACATGAATTTTGCACAAAATTTGCAATCGTATCTGAAAAAGTCCGATATTCGCGCCCTCATTGATGAGAGAAACGAAAAGATCGGTCGTAAGATCCGCGATGCCGAAATGAAGAAATATCCTTACATGGTCATCGTCGGTGAAAAGGAAGAAGCCGAAAATTCGGTTTCGGTCCGCCGTCACGGTCAGGTTGATCTCGGCTCGATGAGCGTCGAAGACTTTGCAGCTATGATTAACAAGCAAGTTGAGGACGAAAGAAATAAGAGATAAAAAGTTGATAGTCGGAAAGTTTTGAAGTGGAAAGTTGAAAGTTTTGAAACTGAAAACTGATAACCGATAACTGAAAACTGAAAACCGAAAAAAACGGAAGACTGACAACAAAAGTATAACTAAATTATAGGAGATTACTACCATAGCACAGATTCCACCAAAGGGAAAACCTTCGCAGAAGCCAGCTAAAGGCAAGGACGAAGATCAGCATCGGGTGAACGAAGAAATCAAGGCCCCGATGGTCAGGTTAGTAGGTGAGGGTGTCGAAACCAACATCTATCCAATCAAAGAGGCTTTGAGGATTGTCGAAGAACTCGGCGTTGACTTAGTCGAGATTTCTCCAGACTCCAATCCTCCGGTCTGCAAGGCAATGGACTACAAGAAGTTCATTTTCGACCAGAAGAAAAAGCAGAAGGAACTCAAGGCCAAGGCCACTAAGGTCGTGGTGAAGGAGATACACCTCACGGGTCAGACCGATGACCACGATTTCGAGTTCAAACTGAACCATGCCAAGCGTTTCCTGCAAGAGGGAGCAAAGGTGAAAGTTCAGGTGTTCTTCAAGGGACGTTCCATCGTCTACAAGGAGCAGGGTGAAATCATGATGCTGAAGTTTGCGCAGGCACTTGAGGAATTCGGAAAGGTCGAATCGATGCCGAAACTTGAAGGAAAGCGCATGCTGATGATGATAGCTCCTAAAACGACAAAGAAATAACTCATTTTTAACCGATTTAAAATATTTGTAAAATGCCTAAAATGAAGTCAAAATCCGGCGCTAAGAAACGTTTCCAATTGACGGGCTCCGGTAAACTGAAAAGAAAGCATGCTTATCATGGCCACATTCTGACCAAGAAGAGCCAGAAGAGAAAACGTAACTTGGATCACACCGCTATCGTTGAAAGCGTTGATGAAAAGAACGTAAAAGCAATGCTTCAGCTGTAATTAATTAAATGTTTAACTTTGTCTCAGCAGAAAAGTTCTCGAAAAGGGCGAGGCGCTGGACGAAAAAAATTGAAAAATGACAAGATCAGTCAATGCAGTAGCTTCAAGAGCTAGACGCAAGAAAATCCTGAAAAAGACCAAAGGTCAGTTCGGTACAAGAAAGAATGTCTGGACTGTGGCGAAGAACTCTTACGAAAAGGGTCAAACTTACGCTTATCGCGACAGAAAGAACAAGAAACGCGAATTCCGCAGCTTGTGGATCGTCCGTATCAATGCAGCCATCCGTGAATATGGCATGTCTTACAGCGTGTTCATGGACAAGCTCAACAAGAGCGGCATCGAAATCAACCGCAAGGTTCTTGCCGACCTGGCTCTGAACAATCCGGAAGCTTTCAAGGCTATCGTCGAAAAGATTCAGTAATCTTATCTCGGCAAAGCGTTATTGTCTTAACGATAACCACAATAAAGCCTCGGCAATCGCCGAGGCTTTTTGTATGTTTATAATGCTGATTTTTACAAATGAATCAATAATAGGTGTCCTCTATACCTCAATACATCAAATACTTGTTCCTGATTTTCATAAAGGCATCAATCTCGTTTTTCCAGCTGGCGCGGATTTCGTCGGCACTTAAACCTTGTTCGATTTGGCTGCGAAGTTTCTTGTCGCCTGAAAGCAGATTGAAATAGCTGGTGAAGAAATCCTTGTCGCTGAGTTGCTGGTAGGCTTCGATGAACCATTCCAAATGCAATTGGTTGTCGTTAAAGGCGTAACCATGTGCAAACTCAACAAGGTTTTCGCCACGGCAACGCTGGCCTTCCAACAAGGGCTTTGAAGCGCCAGAGGTGCTTTTTGGCGTAAAACTATACTCGCCGCGCATATTCGGATGACCGAAAATCTGGAAAGGCGTTTCGGTGCCGCGTCCCACGCTGACTATGCTGCCTTCAAAAAAGCAAAGGGTAGGGTAGAGGTAAACCGATTCCCAGTTGGGCAGGTTGGGCGATGGCTTTACGGGTAGTTCGTAAATGGCGTTGCGGTTGTAATTATTAATAGGTATCACCGTCAAATCGCATTGCACGCCGTTTTTCAGCCATCTTTCGCCGTTTGCCATTTTGCCGTATTCGCCTATTGTCATGCCGTAAACCACTGGCACTGCGTGCATTCCGACAAATGATTTGTTTTCTGCTTTCAAGACGGGGCCATCGACATAAAATCCGTTTGGATTCGGACGGTCCAAAACAATGACTGGAATATTGTTTTCGGCGGCGGCTTCCATGACGTAGGTCAAGGTGGAAATGTAGGTGTAGAAACGCACCCCGACATCCTGTAAGTCAAATAAAACCACATCGATGCCTTGCAACATTTCGGGCGTGGGTTTCTTGGCCTTGCCGTAAAGCGAGACTATCGGAAGCCCCGTTTTTTCGTCTTTTCCACTATTGACTTTGGCTCCAGCATCGGCAGTGCCACGGAACCCATGTTCGGGCGTGTAGATTTTCTTAATGTTGACACCTTTTGCAATCAGTGTGTCAACGAGATGCGTTGTGCCGATGATGCTGGTCTGATTGCCTACAATGCCAACTTTCTTGCCTTGCAGAAGTGGTAGGTAATCGTCCATTTGCTGGGCTGCCGACACATACTGTTCCTTCGGAACGAAAGCAATCTTTTGACCTTCGTCCAATTTGAAGATTTGAGCCTTGAGGCTTGTGCTGCAAATTATGAGCAGCGTTGAAATCAAGAAAAATACACGTTTCATATTCGGAAAATTAAAAAGTTCAAAATGGTTCAAGTTTTGAATAAATCATTTGAACCATTTTGAACTGTTTTTATCGATTTTTATGCCAAAACTTATTATTTCACCTGAATTTTATTCATGGTGCAGGTCTGCCCGTTGTATGACTTGATGAAATATAGACCAGAAGCCAATTCTGAGACGTTCATTTTCAGCATTTTGCCGTTGGCTTCGCTTTGCATGACCAGCTTGCCGTTGACATCGAGGATTTCAACACGCTTAAGTCCATCGAGGCTGATGTTTAGTTCGCCATCGGTAGGATTTGGGAAAATCACGGCCATTTCAGGTCTTGCGTAGTTTGCGCTGACGGCATCGTCCAGTTCGCCGTATTCGAAGATGTAGTCGCAAATGTAAACCAATGTTCCGCCGTCGTTGGCAGTTTCCCAGCCGAAGCCGATTGGCTTGTTGCCACGGAAATCGTCCCAAGTGTAGGATGGTTCCGGGTGATATGGCATGAGGCAGTCGTTGATGCTGTAATCATAATCGTAAACGTAAGAAACCCTGTCGGCAACCGTGCCGTTGTAGATTTGTTCACGGATCATGCAGTTGTTGTTTTCATCGAAAGTGCGGTTGACGACTGATTCCGGAACCCACGAATAATCCCAATAATAATAGGCGGTTTGGGTTTCGTTGCCGTTGGCATCGTAGGTGTGCTTGGTCTTTGAGGAGTTTTCCCAAGTGTACATCCATGAGCTGTAAACTTCTTCAATGAGTTCATCGAGAAGGCCTTGGGCGTTGTAGGTGTAGGGGCCGCGCATGAGGAGGCTGCCGCCGAGGGTCATTTCGTAGCGGGTCAGCACGTCGTCTTCATAAAAATAGGTGTAGACGCCTTGAATTTCGTGGCCGCTACCGAAATCGTTGTAGTTGGTGCGGCTGGTGCGGTTGTTCTTGTCGTCATAGGTGTATTCGATGTAGCATGGAAAAATCCATTGGTCGTTGTAATATTGGTATGAGTTGGCGCGAATCACGTTGCCGCGCTCATCGTAATACAG
>JAGHSL010000436.1 GCA_018065885.1 Candidatus Limimorpha equi | reverse complement strand
TCACGCTCATCTTCCAACCACACCTTTTCACTCGTACACGCGATTTCATGGAAGAGTTTGCCAGCACACTGGCAATGGCCGACGAACTGATTTTACTCGACATCTACCCGGCCCGCGAGCTGCCCATCGAAGGCATCACCTCGCAAGCCTTATTGGAAAAAATCAATCTGAGTGCCAAAATGGTCTGCCCAAGAGAAGACCTGATAAGCCTCATCGAAAGCAAACGCCCTGAACTCCTTGTCACAATGGGGGCTGGCAACATCGACAGATTTGTTGAACCTTTAGAAAAAACAATAAAGACATGGTAAAGAAAATCTTAAGCATTTTGGTCTGGATCATTACGGCAGGAGGCATCGTGACGCTTTTCATTTTCAGCCGTACCAACTATCTTTCGACACCGCTGAAATCCATTTCAATCAACCTTGAAGGGTCGAATGGACATGAATTTGTCAACAAAGACACGCTGCTTTGCGAAATTGGCAGGATTTGCCACATCAGCTCAAAAAACGCCATCGGCAACATCGACATGGTGCAGATTGAGCGGCATTTGAACGACAACCCTTGGATTGAGAAATCAGCATCCTACATTGGTTTGGACAGCGTGCTTTACATCAACGCCAAGGAATACGAACCCGCCTTGAGGGTTTTCAACAAGTCAGGCCAATCAATGTATGTGACCGAGCATGGCGCAGTTTTCCCGACCTGCGAGGCCTATACCCCCCGTGTGCTGATAGCCAGCGGCAACTTCGACTTCCCAACCGATGTAAAAATGGCCGATTCCGTCTATCAGAACAGCGGCATTGCCGACGCACTCTACATTCGTCAAGCCATCAAGAAAGATGAATTCATTGAATCGTGCATCGGACAGATTTTCCGCAATAATGCCGGTGAATTTGAAATTGCGGTGAACGAAGTCAATGCGCAAGTCATTTTGGGCGACACTTGCCAAATTGATGACAAATTGTTGAAAATGAAGATTTTTCTCAAGCATAAATTGGGCAGCGAGGAATTCAATAATTACAAGAAAATGAATTTAAAGTTTAAAAATCAAATAGTGTGTACAAAAAAATAAAGTCATGAGTGAAGGTAAAATCATAGTCGGTTTAGACATCGGCACCACCAAAGTCGCCTGCATGGTGGGTAAAAAATCAGAAAACGGCAAAATCGAAATCTTAGGTTACGGCAAGTCCGTTTCTACAGGTGTGAAGCGTGGCGTTGTCACCAACATCTTCGAAACCGTCGATGCCATCAAGAAAGCGGTCAAAGAAGCCTCCGACCAGTCGGGCGTCAACATCTACACCGTGAACGTCGGCATTGCCGGGCAGCACATCAAGAGCCTGCAGCACAGAGGCGTGCTGATGCGCGACAACAGCGAAACGGAAATCACTGCCGAAGAGCTGGAAAAGATGCGTCAGGACACTTATAAAATCAACATGGTACCTGGTGAGGAAATCATTGGCGTTCACCGTCAGGAGACTTACGTTGATGGCGAAATCGCCGACAATCCGGTAGGCATGTTGGGCAGCAAGATTGAAGCCAATTTCCACGTCATCATCGGTCAGACAGCCGCTGCAAAGAACATCATCAAGTGCATCGAAAGCGCCGGCCTGGAAATGGACAACATGATTCTTGAGCCTATCGCATCGGCCCGTGCCGTTCTCGCAGAAGACGAAATGGAAGCCGGCGTCGCCCTCGTCGACATTGGCGGCGGCACCACCGACATTGCCATTTTCAAGGACAAGAAAATCTACCATACCGCTGTCATTCCGTTTGGCGGCAACATCATCACCGACGACATTTGCACAGGCTGCTCCATCATCCGTCATTATGCCGAAGACGTGAAAGTGAAGTTCGGTTCAGCCTTGGCCAGCGAAAACCGCGAAGACGAAGTGGTTTCAATTCCTGGCATTCGCGGAAGAGAAGGCAAGGAAATCTCTTTCAAGAACTTGGCCAACATCATCCAAGCGCGTTTGGACGAGATTTTCGAAATCGTCAACGTTGAAATCCAGAAGGTCAATGCCGACAAGAAACTCATCGCCGGCATCGTTCTCACGGGTGGTGGCGCCTTGATGAAACACATTCAGATGCTCGCCGAATTCCGCACAGGAATGCCGGTCAGAATCGGCCATCCAAACGAGCATCTTGCCGAAAACACGAACAAGGATTTGGCCAGCCCGATGTATTCAACAGGTATCGGCCTTGTCATCGAAGGCATCAACCGTGCCGAATTGAGCGAAATGCTGGAACACGAAAAGGCAAGCAAGACACCGGTCGAAAAGTCAATCATCGTCCCAGAGGAAACGGAAACTGCCGTTGCTGCTCCTGTTAAACCCGAAACGAAGACCAAAGGAACAAAAAAAGGCACTAAGTTCGACTTCACGAAAATCATTGACACATTCGGGAAAATATTCACATCCGACGACATCAAATAAACGGTTCGAGACTACGAGAGAATTTTTACAAACGATCAAAACACGGACAACATGAACGAAATGTTTAGACCAATAACACAGGACAGGCCCAACTACATCAAGGTCATCGGTGTGGGAGGCGGAGGCGGCAACGCGGTCAACCACATGATGGAAGAAGGCATTCAAGGCGTGGATTTCATACTCTGCAACACCGACCACCAGGCTTTGATGAGAAGCAATGTCCAGAATAGGGTTCACCTTGGCGAGCGCGAGTTGGGTGCCGGAAACGACCCGAACATAGGCCGCCAAGCCGCTGAAACCAGCAAAGACGAAATCAACGCGCTGTTAGACGAAAACACGAAGATGCTTTTCGTCACGGCAGGTATGGGCGGTGGCACCGGCACTGGAGCCGCGCCTGTAGTAGCCAAACTTGCCAAGGAAAAAGGCATTCTCACCGTTGGCATCGTCACCATGCCAATGGAACGCGAAGGCCGTCGCCGCAAGATGCAGGCCCAAGCCGGCATCGAGGAACTGCGCAAGTGCGTCGACACCCTGATTCTCATAAGCACCGACAAGTTGCGCGACCAATACGGCGACATGAAGCTCTCCGAAGCTTTCCGCAAGGCCGACGACGTGCTCACCACAGCCGCCAAAGGCATTGCCGAAATCATCACCGTGCCGGGTTATGTCAACGTCGACTTTGAAGATGTCACAACCGTCATGCGCGACAGCGGCAAAGCCATCATGGGTTCAGGCAAAGCCGAAGGCGAAGGCCGTGCCGAGAAAGCCATCAAGGCTGCCATCAACTCACCTTTGCTCAACGATTCCGACATTGAAGGCGCCAAGAACGTGTTGCTTTACATCACATCGGGCACCAATGAAGTCTCACTCGACGAAGTGGACGAAATCCTTGCCATAGCCACCGACGCCTGCGGCAACACCTGCGACGTGATTTGGGGTAACGGCACCGACGAAAGCATCGGCGAAGCCCTCGTAGTCACATTGATTGCCACAGGCTTCAATCACGATGCAAGGGAAAACACTTCTGCAAGCTATTACGGCCAGGCCTCGCGCAACAACAGCGATTCACGCCCGACAACACGCAAAAGATACGACCTCAACGGCAATGTGATTCCAGAACAAGAAACAGTCGAAAAGCCGCAAATGCAGGAAACGAAGGTGCAGCAACCTATTGCAACAGCCGAAACACAGCCTGTCAAGCAAGAAGTTGTCGAGCCAAAGGCAGAAGTCGTCGAAAAGAAGGAGGAAATCAAGCCACAGGAAGAGAAAAAGCCTATCGTCCATAGCCTGAATGAAGACTTAGGCTTCGATTTCACTCCTGCCGAACCTGTTTTCCAGCCCGTCAAGGAACCTGCAACCGAGCCAGTCGCACCAGCTCCTGCAAAGGTTTTCAATGGCGAAGAAAGCAAATCAACCGTGAAACACTTCGACAATCCTTTCTTAGAAGACAACGATAACGACGGCTTTGAAATCACTTCGAGAGTCATCACACACGAGGAATTAGAGACAAAACATGCCGTGAAAATGGATGTCATCACTTTAGAAGAGCCGAAAAAGGCCGTCGATCCCAAAGATGAGCTTAGAAAGCAACGCATGAGAGCTTTAAGCATGAATTTCAGGACACCAAAAGGATTGGAAGAACTGGAAAACCAGCCCGCCTACATGCGCCGCAACATTGACATCAGCACCAACGCCGGAAACGACCTTTCACACTATGCAAGTTCAAAAAACGGCTTGAGTTCGGAAAATTCCTTCCTGCACGACAATGTAGACTAAGGTTTCAGTTTAATGGTTATCATCGAGGCCGATTGTGCAGCTCACGGTCGGCCTCTTTGTATTTGTTTCAGAGCTATATTTATTCGTTGGCATCGATTTCATAAACCGCGATGCCAACTGGCAGAACGTGAAAGAAAGAAATTAAAGCGGATCAAAAAAAGCCTGTTCCGCCAAGGCGGTAGAAAGTAAATCAGAGCCGCTCTACATTAGCGGCGACTGATTCATGAGGAGCAAGCTCCGAACTAAATTCGGAGTAAATTTTAGAGTAAATTTCTTTTCTGGTTCCTGCCAATCAGTGAAATTGATGCGCTTGCGCATTCAAAAATTTATCTGTGTAATCTGTAAAATCTGTAGTTTATTGAAATTCAATGTAATCCGTGTAATCTGCGGTTCAAAAAAAACTCTGCGGGAATCAGCGTTATCTGCGGGAGAAATAAATTGTAGTTAGCTAAAAATCAGCGCAATCAGCGTCATCTGCGGTTCAATCATTAGAAACCACGATGCCAACTGGCAGAACGTGAAAGAAAGAAAGTAATTAAGGCGGCTCAAAAAAAGCCTGTTCCGCCAAGGCGGTAGAAAGTAAATTCGGAGTAAATTTTAGAGTAAATTTAAAGTAAATTTCTTTTCTGGTTCCTGCCAATCAGTGAAATTGATGCGCTTGCGCATTCAAAAATTTATCTGTATAATCTGTAAAATCTGTAGTTTATTGAAATTCAATGTAATCTGTGTAATCTGTGGTTCGTCAAGAACTCACGCCACAACCCACCTGTCAATGTTACGACAAGCCGTGCTGAAGTTCACGCCGACTTTCACGA
Organism: Candidatus Limimorpha equi; assembly: GCA_018065885.1. Taxonomy (GTDB): domain Bacteria; phylum Bacteroidota; class Bacteroidia; order Bacteroidales; family F082; genus Limimorpha; species Limimorpha equi. Next base: position 627 of record JAGHSL010000436.1, on the reverse strand, counting down.
TGCTGCGCCCATCGCTTTGGAAACGCTCAGCATAGCCCTTTTCATCAATCTGAGCCAAGGCTTCCTCCGCCGACTTGTTGAACTTGAATTCAAAGATATAGATGTAATCCTTCGTCTTGACGGTCATGTCCATGCGGCCCTTGTTGGTGTGTTCCTCAATCTCGACGTAGTAACCGCACAAAGCGGTGAGAATGAACATCACGCTCTGGAAATGGCGTTCCTGCTGAGGCTGCAATTCGTAAGGACAGGCACTCAAAAACGACTGCAAGCGTTCCATGAAGCCCTCGATGTCGCCCTCGCGTAGCGAGCGCACGAAACGGCTGATTTCGAAGCCCGACTTGCCCTGCACCGTGTTGGCATAGTAAGGCATGAGGTATTTCAGGAATCCCTGCTTGACCTCACGGTTCGGGAAGCCGAGACGGTACAGTTCAAAGTCAGGGTCAAAGCCCTTGATGGTCAGGTAGCCGCTCTGGTAGATGACCGGAATCGGGTTGGTCGAGGCGATGTCCACGCTGTTCAGCGTATCGGCATCAGGTTCCTCATGCTCTAAGTCGGGAAGGACATAGTCGTGTTGTTTGAGCAGTTCCATGAGGTAAGTCGGCGTGCCGGTCTCGAACCAATAATAAT
>JAGHSL010000373.1 GCA_018065885.1 Candidatus Limimorpha equi | reverse complement strand
ATGGGATGACAGCCCGGAATCATGGCAAAAACATACAATTTGTCCTTTTTAATAACCAAAACATGCAAAACCCACAACCCCTTTTTCTATCCACCTTTGAATCTCGTAACCTCTCGATTCAAATCTGCCTTTCGGCTTTTTCAACCTGCATCTTTCATTCTGGGTCTAAAAGTATATTATTTCCTCATTTTATTTCGCAAAGTATGTCGCTCACAAGTTCGCTTCGCCCATTCAATAAATAATCTGCTTTTTCAGAGCGTGAAGGTATTCGTTCCGACAACAAGTCAATGGAGTAGTATTTTCATCTTCCTTTTTCCTTCATTATTTCTCCTTTTTCCTCCTTCCGAAAACCGACTTCATTCTCTACTTTCACACATTTTTAAAGGAAAAATCAGATTCATTGCAAAAATCAATTACCTTTGCATCTTTAAGATAACATTAAAAACTCAATATCATGTTTACAAAAGACGTTTATGCTGGCCGTCGCGCCACGTTGAAAAAGGAACTCAATGCAGGTTTGGCTTTCTTTCCTGCCAACAACGAAGCTCCTTTCAATTACCCTGACAACACTTATATTTATCGTCAGGACAGCAATTTCTCCTATTTCTTTGGCTTGAATCATCCTGATTTGGTGGGTGTCATCGATTTCGAGACAGGTGATGAAATCCTTTTCGGACAGGAAGTCACTGTCGATGATGTGATTTGGTGCGGCCCGCTGCCATCGCTGAAAGAGCAGGGCGAAAGCATCGGCATTACCGATTGCCGCGATTTCAGCAAGTTTGGCGAATATCTTCAGCAAGCCATTGCCAAAGGCCGTAAGATTCACATTTTGCCGACCTATCGTGGCGATACTCAGATGCAATGCGCCAAATGGCTGAATGTCAATGTTGATGCGGTTGCTGATTTCGTCAGCGTCGAATTAATCAAGGCTGTCATCAAGATGCGTGAAGTGAAATCGGCACTCGAAATCGAGGAAATGGAACGCGCTGCCAACACTGCCTATTACATGCACACCACGGCCATGAAAATGTGCAAGCCGGGCATGGTTGAACAAGAACTTGCCGGTATGGTCGAAGGTCTTTCGCTTTCGGGCGGCGGTCCTGTTTCGTTCCCGGTCATCCTGAGTGTCAATGGTCAGACTTTGCACAATCACGGTCATCGCAACGTGCTGCAGGAAGGCCGCATGATGGTTTGCGATGCCGGTGCCGAGACCGAAAACTATTATGCCAGCGATTTCACTCGCACAACGCCAGTGGGCGGCAAATTCAACCAACGTCAGCGTGAGATTTACGAAATCGTGCTGAAAGCCAACATGGAAGTGGCCGCCAACACGCGTCCTTACATGCCTTACATGGAAATGCACAAATTGGCTTGCCGTACCTTGATTGATGGCTTGAAAGACGTTGGCTTGATGAAAGGCGATACCGAAGAGGCGCTGTTGGCCGGTGCTCACTATCTTTTCATGCCTCACGGATTAGGTCACATGCTCGGCATGGATGTCCACGACATGGAAGGCCTTGGCGAGACTTACGTCGGCTACGACGACATCACGCCACGTTCCACCAAGCAAGGTTTCAGCTGCCTGCGCTGCGGCAAGACCTTGAAACCAGGCTTTGTTGTCACCGATGAACCTGGCATTTATTTCATCCCGACATTAATCGACCTTTGGAAAGCCGAAGGCAAGCACAAAGATTTCATCAACTACGACAAACTGGAAACTTACAAGGATTTCGGAGGCATTCGCATTGAGGATGATTTGCTGATTACCGAAAACGGTTGCCGCATTTTGGGCCGCCCGATTCCTAAGACAGTTGCCGATGTCGAGGAAATGTGCGCCCAAGGCAGAGAATGGATCAAGATGCCTGGACTGTATTGATTTCATGATGGTTTACATTATTTTTCAGATAGATACGGAGTGGCCATCGGCTGCTCCGTTTTGCTTTCATTGATAGGGGAGAGATAATTTTGGGAAATAATTTCAAAATCTCAACTTTTCACACTCCAAATCCCAACTTTTTACTACTTTTGCCGCCCGAAAATTTTCACATAATACTATACTTTAATGACAGAAAGAGAAAGCACTGGTAAGCGTCCACGCACCAGGAAGACTGTAGAACATCACGATGAGTTCCTACAGGGCAAGTCCTTCAGATTTTCTCACCGCGATGGTGACGAAGAAGGAAGAGAAGAAAGAAGAGAAAGAAAATTCGGTGACAAGCCGAGAGGTGAACGCCGTTTTGATGACAACCAAGGTGACCGCAAGTTTGGTGACCGTCCTCGCCGCCGCTTCGACGATGAAGAACGCGGTGAACGCAAATTCGGCGACCGCCCACGCCGCCGTTTCGATGACGAAGACAAGCCGAGAGGCGTCCGCAGATTTGACGACAAACCAAGAGGCCGCAAATTTGACGATGACAAACCGAGAGGTGAACGCCGCTTCGACGACCGTCCAAGATCACGCCGTTTCGATGATGACAAACCACGTGGCGAACGCCGTTTTGAGGATCGCCCACGTCGTCGTTTCGATGATGAAGACAAGCCAAGAGGCGAACGCAGATTTGAAGACCGTCCTCGCCGCCGCTTCGACGATGATAAACCGAGAGGTGAACGTAAATTCGACGACCGCCCAAGAAGCCGCCGTTTCGATGACGACAAACCACGTGGCGAACGTCGTTTTGACGACCGCCCACGCCGTCGCTTCGATGATGACAAACCAAGAGGTGAACGCCGCTTCGACGACCGCAGAGGCCGCCGTTTTGAAGACGAGAACGAAGAAGCTCCACGCAGAGGCCGTAAGGGTTATGTCCGCGAAAAAGACCCGATGTACGACCGTCCGAAGGCAACTGGCGAAATCCGCCTGAACAAATATCTCGCCGACTGTGGCATCTGCTCACGCCGCGAAGCCGACGACCTGATTAAGGCTGGTTGCGTCACCGTGAATGGCGAAGTCATCACCACAATGGGTTTCAAGGTTAAGACCGAAGACAAAGTCGTTTATGGCGGCCAGACCCTGAACCGCGAGAAGCTCCGTTATATCCTGCTGAACAAGCCTAAAGGCTACATCACGACAGCCGACGACCCATACGAGCGCGACACCGTCATGGAACTCGTTGAAGGCGCTTGCGAAGAACGCATCTTCCCTGTTGGCCGTCTGGATAAGCTGACGACAGGTCTCTTGCTTTTCACCAACGATGGCGATTTGGCAAAGAAACTCACCCACCCAAGCAGCGAAGTGTCGAAAATGTACCAGGTGACTTTGGACAAGGCTTTGACCAAGAACGACCTGCTCCGCATTGCCGAAGGCATTGAACTCGACGATGGTCCTATTGCCGCCGATGCCATTTCATACGTTGAAGGCGACGAAAGCAAAAAGGAAATCGGCATTGAATTACATTCGGGCCGCAACCGTATCGTCCGCCGCATTTTCGAACACCTCGGCTACGAAGTCGAAAAGCTCGACCGCGTGATGTTCGCCGGCCTCGACAAATACAAACTTCCTCGCGGCGAATGGCGTTTCCTCACCGATATGGAAGTGAGTATGCTGAAGAAAATTTGATTGTTTGAATTGTAGCGACGCACCACGTGCGTCTTGCGCTTCAAATTATCGACAACGTTACCAAAAGCAAAAAGCTCTAAGCCAAATGCATATAATTTGCTGGCTTAGAGCTTATTTTTGTTTGAATATATTGTCTGGTAGAGACGTAGTGCGCTACGTTTCTACTTTCAAGGTTGCAGCCCATTCCACGAATGAAAACTTTTAATAGTTTTGCAGAAAATCCATCGGGAGGAACAAGCCATGATACTCAAGAAAGTTTTATTCTATGTTCACAAGTACAACAAAAATGCCTGGTATATAAGGCCAACTCGAGAAACAGTTTTTATCAGTATTGCTGTAAGCTTTTGGATAGCCTTAATTACAACGATATTATGCTTCTTATACCATTTGATTAGTGGAAACAAATACCCTGGATTAGTAAATATTATAGTTCCGTTTGCATGTTTTTTCGTTTTAGAAATAATGGCATTTATTGCAGATGTCAAATATTCACCAAATGAAATTGACAAGGCATACGACATGGAATTTGAAAAGTCATTTCGCATCAAAGCCCAGCTTTTTGTCGGAATTCCGTGGCTTTTAATGATGATAATGGGAATTGCAGGACTCGTGTTTTTGATTTGTTTTATGATTAAAGCAAATCACCACTAAGACGGGCAGCAATGCTTCTCCAATAATGCAACAAGCTCTAAACCGAAAGCAAATTCTTGCGGATTTAGAGCTTGTCGTTTTAAATGTAAAGACCGATCAGA
>JAGHSL010000034.1 GCA_018065885.1 Candidatus Limimorpha equi | reverse complement strand
CATTTTCTGATTCCTATGTTCGTTTTTGATAAAGATATTGAAGTAGGTGATTTGCGAATTGGCAGATGTTTTAGCAAATCAAGTACCTCCCCGTCACCGAAATTTCACATTCCGTCATGGCTTTTGGCGTGCCGGAGAAAAGAATCTCGCCGCCCATGTTGCCGCCGCCAGGACCGAGTTCGTTGGCGTAGTCGGCCGACTTCACCATTTCCAGATTGTGCTCGATGAGGAAAATCGTGTTGCCTTTTTCGACCATCTCGTCAAATAGGCGAAGGATACGGTCGATGTCGTTGAGGTGAAGGCCATCGGAAGGTTCATCTAGGATGAAAATTTTGCCTTTGTTGCGCAGGTATGATGCCAGCTTGATGCGTTGCAACTCGCCGCCCGAAAGCGTCGAAAGCGACTGGTTGAGGTGCAAATAACTCAATCCGACTTGCAACAAAGGCTCTAACTTTTCGGCTATCACGGTGCCGGAAAATAGCTCGCATGTTTTCTCGGCCGTGAGGTCCATGACTTGGGCGATGTTCATGCCTTGTACCTTATATTCAAGCACTTCGTTGGAATAGCGCAGGCCGCCGCATGCTTCGCAGACTGTCTCGATGGCATCCATGAAAGCCATGTCGGATACGATGACGCCTTTGCCTTGGCAGACGGGACAGCCGCCTTTGCCGTTGAAGGAGAACAGGTCCATTTTCACCTTGTTTTCCTTGGCGAAGACCTTGCGGATGTCGTCGGCGACTTCAAGGTAAGTGGCTGGCGTTGAGCGCAGACTGATGCCGATGTTTTTCTGACTTATGTAGACAATGTCGTCGGGATTCGGGTAGGCTTTCATGAAACACTCCATGAGCGAACTCTTGCCCGAACCGGCCACGCCGACCACGGCAGTCATCACGCCGAGCGGCATATCGATGGTGATGTTTTTCAGGTTGTGCAAGTTGGCATGTTCCAAATGGAACCAGCCGCATGGCGTCCTGACATTGTCTTTCAGCTGCTTGGAAGCGCTTAGTCGCGTGCCCGTCAAAGTGTGGCTTCGGAGCAATTCGGCATAACTGCCTTCAAAAAGAATCTGGCCGCCGTCGGCACCGGCGCCAGGACCCATGTCGATGATGTGGTCGGCAATCTTAATCATGTCTTTGTGATGTTCGACCAAAATGACCGTGTTGCCGTGCTGCTTCAGTTTCTTGACGGAGTTTTGCATCAGCAGGATATCGTGGTTGTGAAGGCCGACACTTGGCTCATCGAGGATATACATGACATCGGAAAGCGATGAGTTGATGTATTTTGCAATCTTGCAGCGTTGCGCTTCGCCGCCCGAGAGCGTCCCGATGGCGCGGTCGAGGGTGAGGTAGCCGAGACCGATTTCTTCCAAAGCCGATAGCCTTTCGATGGTGGTGTGCTTGATGTCTTCAGCCAAGTGATTATCAATGCTTTCCATCCATATTTTGCAGTCGGCGATGCTCATGGCGGTAACGTCGGCAATGTTTTTCCCATTGATTTTGCAGGAAAGGATGGTCGGGTTGAGGCGTGTGCCTTTGCAGTCGGGGCAAGTGCCCATAGTGAGCATCGGATTGAGCACGGCGGCATGGAGCAGACCTTCTTCCGAATTGATGATGCTGCGGTACATGCGCGGTATCAGGCCTTCGTATTTGGCGCTTTTCGGCCAGTTTTTCGGCGGATTTTTCAGCTTGATTTGCGGTGAGTTGAGGAACAAATCGAGTTCTTCGGGCGAATAGTCCTTGATTTTCTTGTCCAAGTCGAAAAGGCCGCTGTGGGCGTAACGGATCCAGCGCCAGCCGCCTTTGCCGAAGGCGATGTAATGGATGGTGTCTTCGTCGTTGAGCGACTTGTCGAAATCAACGAGTTTGTGGATGTCTAATTCGCGTATTTCGCCCAAGCCGGCGCAACGTGGGCAGCTTCCCAAAGGGTGGTTGAACGAGAATACATCGGAATAGCCGACAAAAGGCTGTCCGACACGCGAAAACAGCAGTCGCAGCAAGGCATAAATGTCGGTGTAAGTTCCCACTGTCGAGCGTGAATTGGAGGTGGGCTTGCGTTGCTCGATGACGATGGCAATAGGAAGATTTTCAATCTTTTCCACATGAGGACGACCATATTTCGGCAGATATTGCTGCGTGAAAGAAGGAAAAGTATCGTTCAGTTCGCGTCTCGATTTTGCCGCTATCGTGTCCAAAACCAACGACGATTTCCCCGAGCCGGAAACGCCCGTCACGATGGTGATTTGCCTTTTGGGAATTTTCAGCGAAAGGTTCTTCAGATTGTTTTCGGTCGCGCCTTCAATGAGGATATAGTCTTCCATGTGCATTTAATTGAAAAAGTCAGCAAAGGTAGGGATTTATTTATTAAGTAACTATTCATAATTAAACTGCAAAAGTATCTTCTCATTTCGATTACTTCGACCAACTCAGCACCCAGCTCAATGAGCTAAAAATCAGGATGCTGACACCCTTCTCCATGGGTGTGTCGATGTCGGAGCACCGAACTAATATGTAAACTAATTTTGCTCACTTACTTAAAGTTATAATTAGAAGCTGTTTTGATTTTATTAGAAACATTTACAGGGCGCATCCCTAACGGGATGCCAAAGAAAAGTGTTGGACTATGTTTTTTACCGAACGGCCATGCCTACGGCATGTAACATTCAATCTCGTAGGGATTTACGTTCGGTAAAAATACAAAATGCAATCCAAAATGGCATCCCGTCGGGATGCGCCAAAACTTCCTTAGAAATTATTTCATTAAAATCAAAACAGACTCTTAGATGTATATCAGTTGATTCACATTGATTTTTGAATGATTTGTGGCAAATTGCGTTCAACAGGAAAACAATGGCTAATGTTTAGATGTGTTACAACTTGTTTTTTAGCGTTACTTACATCAAAATCTTGATTTATTGTTTTGTTGAAAGCCAAAATCTGTCTGCCAATGTGTAATTGCGACATTGTCTTGGCCGAAAAATTTCCCTATTCTGCGGATTCGTGGACGGATGGATTTATTGAAATTGGACGCCAGGTGTTACAGCTGTTGCATTGCTGAGTGCAGGTGTACCTTGTGATTTACCGAAAAATTGAAGTATAAAGTCGCCTTCAGAAAAATTGACGGCTGCTTTTGCAATGTATGCCACTGCATTCATTTCTTCTTGAACGCTTTCTTTTTTAATATTGTCGTATAGCTTAAATAAAATGGTTATGTCGCGTTCATCTAACAAATTGTTTTTTCTGAATATATTACATATTTCTTCAACAACTTCTTGTCCAGATTCACCTTTTAATTTTCCGCTTTGGTAAGCCGATTTTAATCCTTCAGATACCAAATTGTCTCTATCACATACATATTTATCTATTTTATCTTTATTTTCTCTCATTGAGCCGTAATATTTGTAAGGATCTCTTTCCAAACTTACGCGAGCTTCTTCACTTATTTTACCTATAGTTTCAAGATCGCCTGCGGTAAATGCTTTGATAGCCATGCTGTTTACTTCCATTTGAACCAACGCAGCACCAATATATGGGCCATATTGTCCGTATACATTATCTTCAAATGCGTTAACCGTGTCGACATCCGCAACTTTTTTAAAGATTATATGTAATTGTCTACTGAAAATGGGTCTTTTTTGCGGTTCTTGTTGTATCGACTTGGTATTTATCGGTAACGACATTACGCTTATTGCATCAGAAGCTTCCTGTGAAAACCACTCTGCCTTGTTATTGCTGTTAATGTTGCTTGTTTGCAATGCCTTTGCACTTGCCGTGCTGCATAATGCCATAAAGCCTGCAATTGCCAATGCGGGTGAAAACCTACGCACTCCGTTGATAAACATATTCAAAAAACCGTTTTGTTTCATTTTGCTCTTGTATTTTTAAGGTTGCGAATATACGGAAAAATGTCTTGTTTGCGTCGAAATTTTTGGAAATAATGTATTTGTTTGGTTTTCAGGTGTGTAAAATGTGCATTTTCGGGCGTTTTCTCGGCTGCAAACGGAAATCTTCGTGCAATGCCTTTGAAATTGCGTCATGTTTTTGGCCGTTGCGTCATGCACCGCCAAGCCGGCAGCCAATTCTTTTTCTATGCCATAGTGCAAATGGTAGCCGATTATTTCCTACTTTTGGCATTTAATTCATTCAAAATGACTTTACATAGTTTCAACATTTTTCTCATCGTCATGGCTTGCGTGGCCGTGATTGTCTTTGTGGCCTTGTATTTCGTCGATGCGGGTTACGGTAAGTTTTACAACAAGAAATGGGGACCCGCCGTCAACAACAAGGTGGGCTGGGTGCTGATGGAAGCGCCGGTCTTTATCGCCATGCTCATCCTTTGGCTTTGCTCCGAAAGGACTTGGGATTTGACCCGAATCGCTTTCCTTTTCCTTTTTGAATTGCACTATTTCCAACGCTCGTTTGTCTTTCCGTTCCGCATTCGCGGCAAGAGCAAGATGCCACTATCCATTATCCTTATGGGCATGGTTTTCAATACCTTGAATGCCTTAATGCAAGGCGGTTGGATATTCTTCATTTCGCCCGATGACTATTATGCGCCCAATTATCTCTCGACGTCGAAATTCATCATCGGCTTCTTGATTTTCCTAGTGGGTCTGTTCATCAACATTCAGTCGGATGACATTATCCGCAATTTGCGGAAACCTGGCGACACGAAACACTATCTGCCCAAGGAAGGCATGTTCAAATATGTCACATCGGCGAATTATTTCGGCGAATTTTTGGAGTGGATTGGCTTCGCCGTGCTGACTTGGTCGTGGTCGGGTGCCGTCTTCGCTTTGTGGACTTTCGCTAATCTTGGCCCGCGTGCCGCCCGCATATACGACAAATATAAGGCCGAATTTGGCGATGAATTGGATACGAAGAAAACAAAAAGAATCATACCGTTTATTTATTGATAAATCATGGAATCACAGATATTTACACCATGTCAAATCGGACCTATTACCTTGAGAAACAGGGTAATCCGCTCCGCTGCTTTCGAGAATATGGCTTACGGCAACAAGCCTTCTCAGGATTTGTTCAACTATCATGTTGCCGTTGCAAAAGGCGGCGTGGGCATGACTACGGTGGCTTACGCTGCTGTGTCGCAGTCGGGCCTGTCGTTCAACGGACAGCTTTGGATGCGCGAGGAAATCGTTCCCGAACTGAAAAAACTCACCGATGCCGTTCATGCTGAAGGCGCAAAGGCTTCCATTCAGTTGGGGCATTGCGGCAACATGACGCACCGTGCCACTTGCGGCTGTATGCCGGTCGGCGCTTCGGGCGGCTTCAACCTTTATTCGCCGACTTTCGTCAGGAAATTGCGCAAGGATGAAATCTATGCCATGGTCAAGGATTTTGGCAAGGCCGTCGATTTGGCGCGTGAAGCGGGTTTCGATTGCGTCGAAATCCATGCCGGACATGGTTATCTCATCAGTCAGTTCCTGTCGCCTTATACCAATCATCGTCACGATGAATTTGGCGGCAGCCTTGAAAATAGGATGCGTTTCATGCAATTGGTTATCAACGAAGTAATGGCTCACGCCAAGGACGATATGGCAGTTGTGGCGAAGGTCAACATGCACGATGGTTTCAAACGTGGCATGCAGCAGGAAGAGTGCATCAAGGTGGCTCAGGAACTGGAGCGTTTGGGTGTCCATGCCTTGGTCCTTACGGCAGGTTTCGTCAGCAAAGCCCCGATGGAGGTGATGCGTGGTGCCATGCCTTTGAAGACCTTGCGTCATTATATGGATATGAAGAAATTCTGGTGGCTGAAAGCTGGTTTGGCTTTTGCAGGTCGCATCATGATTCCGACGGTGCCTTACAGCGAAGGCTATTTCTTGGAAGATGCCAAAGTCTTCCGCGCCAATCTGAAACTGCCTCTGATTTATGTCGGCGGCTTGATTTCGAAGCAAAAGATGGAAGAAGTGCTCGATGCAGGTTTCACAGGTTTGCAGATGGCACGCGCCTTGGTGCATGACACCGATTTCGTCAACAAACTGAAGTCGGGTGAGGTTGAACGTAGTGGTTGCAAACATTCCAATTATTGCATTGGCCGCATGTACACCTTGGAGATGAAGTGTCACCATTGTGTTGAAAATCTGCCTGATAAACTGCAAAAGGAAATCAATCATGCTGAAAAAACGCTGTAAAGTATTCTTGGCTGGATTGCTTGTGTGTTTCATGTCGCTGCAAGGCATGGCACAGGAAATGCAGTCTGATAATGCGCTTTTGGACAGTGCTTTCAAATTGGCCGTTTGGACCATCGACCACAATATTCATGATGGCATGATAGAAGCGGGCGAAGGTTATGGCGGCGAGTGGACGCGCGATTGCGCCATAAACTGCTGGAACGCTGTGAGTTTGCTTCATCCCGAAATGGCGGAAAAATCGCTTTGGAGTGTCACCAACGACAGCACGACGATTGGACACCAGTATTGGGACAAAATCATTTGGACCATAGGTGCTTACAACCATTATCAGGTGACTGGCGACATGCTTTTCCTGACCAAAGCCTACGATTGCTGCAAGAATACGATGGCGGAATTGGAAGCGCAGTGTTTCGATTCGGTTTCGGGACTTTTCATGGGGCCTGCCGTTTTTCAGGATGGCATTGCAGCCTACGATGAACCCGTTTACGACCCTGCCAAGTGGGACGATAGCTATGTGCTGCATCATCCCAATTCGGCTACGATTAAATGTTTGAGCACGAATGTTTTATATATGGAAGCCTATTGGCTTTTGGCTAAAATGTCGGAAAAGTTTGGCTTGACCGATGCTTCGGAATCGTATTATGAATCTGCTCATCGTTTGGAGAATCACATTAGGGAAACGTTTTATCGTCCCGAGGAACATAAGTTCTACTATCTCATCGACCATTTAGGTCATCCGCACGACTATCAGGAGGGAATGGGTTTGGCTTTTGCTCTGCTGTTCGACCTTTTAGAACCGGAGGAAGCTGAAGAGATGGTTGGAACTGCTTTTATCACGGAGCATGGCATTGCCAGCGTGAGTCCATCGTTTCCGCGTAACACACCCGACAAGCCAGGCCGTCACAACCTGATGGTTTGGCCTCATGTCAATGCCTTATATGCTTCTGGATGTGCGCATTATGGTTTGTTGGCCCCTTTCTATTTTGAGTTGGAAAACATGGCCGATTTGGCGATGAATCATAGTGGGGGAGACTTTTGTGAAATCTACACCATCGAAGGCGAGCCTTCCGGCGGCTATCAGTGTGGCGCGCTTTGGGATGTGAAACATCATCAGACTTGGTGCGCTTCGGGTTTTATCCGACTCGTTATCAATCATATCTTTGGCCTTGAGTTTAGGGATTGGGGAATAGAATTTAATCCGGTCGGCATGGAGGATGGCAGTGAATGCCGGTTGAGTGGCATCCTTTACCGAAACATGAATCTTACATTTGTTGTCAAAGGCCATGGTGAAGAGATGAAAAGTTTCAAGATAAATGGCGAAAAATCACATGATGAGTGTTTGTGGGCTTCGGATTACGAAGGTGATGTTTTAGTTGAAATTGAATTGGAATAAGATGAATCTTCAAAAAAGAGTCAGTAAATATGCGCAGCAATGCCAGCACACGCCTTGGGCTTTGGTTACGGGCGGCAGTTCGGGCATGGGCTTGCAATATGCGCACCAATTAGCGGAAGCAGGCTGTAACTTGCTGTTGGTGAGCAATCAAGAGAAGGAACTGGAAAAGGTTTCAGTTGAATTGTCATCGCAATTTGGTGTTGAGGTTGTGCCGCGTTTTCAGGATTTGGCTGTAGCTACCGCTACCGATGAACTGCTTGCATTTTGCAATGAACGGCAGTTGGAAATTGATATTCTCATCAACAATGCGGGTATGTTTTTCTTTGAGGAACTGACGCGCGAGAATGAAGCAAAGACATTGACAATGTTGCGCTTGCATACCTATACGCCGACGCGCCTTTGTATACTTTTTGGCAACGAAATGAAGCAACGCGGTCATGGTTTCATCATCGTCGTTTCGTCGATGGCAGCCACATTTCCCATGCCGGGCATCACGGTTTATTCGGCCACGAAAGCCTATCTGAAGAGTTTCGGCAAGTCTTTGTATTTCGAAATGCATCCTTACGGCGTTGGCGTGACGACGGTCTGTCCCGCTGCCATTGCCACACCGCTTTATAAACTGAAAGAAAGTTTGCTCGATTTTGGGGTCAAGTTGGGTGTGATTGGCACACCGCAGTGGTTGGTGCGCAAGGCTTTGAAAGGCATGTTCCGCAAGAAGCGTGTCGTAAAGCCTGGTTTTATGAATATCTATTTGCCGCCGATTATTGCTTTGTTACCCAAATGGTTAGTGAATCGCTTATGGAAAAAGTTCAAGTAATCGTGACGGGTGCTTCGGGCAGTATCGGTTCGGCTGCGGTTCGTGCTTTGGCGCAACGCGGTTATCGGGTCATCATGGCTTGCCGCAATGTGGAGAAAGGGGAGAAAATCAAAGTTGAAATCCGGAAGTCTTTGCCTGAAACCGATTTGCAGGTGATGCAGGTCGACATGGCTTCGCTGAAATCGGTAAAAAGTTTTGCTGATAACTTGAAAGACAACGGAATGCAACTTGGCGGCATTTTCAACAATGCGGGCACGATGAACCGCAATTTCGTTTTGTCGGAAGATGGTTTTGAAAAGACTATCGCAGTCAATTACATTGCGCCCTATTTCCTGACGCGCTCTTTGTTGCCTCTGTTTCAGCCTGATGCACACATCGTAAACATGGTTTCCCTGACTTGCGGCATGGCGAAACTCGACCGCACTTTCTTTGAAAAAACCGAAAAGGATTTCAGTCACTTGGGAACGTATGCCGATTCGAAATTGGCTTTGCTGCTGTTTACACTTGCCTTGTCGCAAAGGACTGGCTTTCATGTCAATATGGCTGACCCTGGCGTGGTGAACAGCAATATGATTAGCCTCGGTCGCTGGTTTGATCCTTTGGCGGATGCTGTTTTCCGTCCTTTCTGCAAGTCGCCTGAAAAGGGAGCTATTCCACCTGTCAACGCGATGACGAGCGAACTTTCTGGCAAGTATTTTGTTGGGAAAAAGTACAAGGATGTACCTGAAAAATTCCTGTCACATCCCGAAATTGAATGGTTATGGAACGAAACGGAAAATTTGTTGCGAAAAAGAGGTTTCCAACTGTAATTGTATTGTTGCTGTTGGTTTTTCCGACTTTTGCCCAGCGTTACGAAACGGTGCCTTTCGGCGATTTCGAGCAGTGGACGGTGCGCCACATCACCGAGTCAGCGATTTTGGGCGGCGACACGAAGACTTTGTATATTCCTGCGCCCAACGACACGATTGACGGCAACAAGGTCTATGATTACAAGAAAACCATTTGGTCCACATCCAACGCCTACGCAAAAATTATGGGTATTGTCAAGACCAGCACATCGGTTTCGCCCGACAAGGGGCCTTCGGGAAAATGTGCGAAGTTGGCCACTTGTTTTGCCCAGTGCAAGGTCGCGGGACTCATAAATATTAAGGTGTTGGCGTCGGGCTCCATCTATTGGGGCAAGATGTTGGAACCCATCACGGGCGTGTCCGACCCGTATGCCTTCATGGATTGGGGCATTCCGTTTACGAAAAAACCGAAGGCCGTAGTGCTTGATTATAAGTCGGTTGTGCCGAATACGGGCAAACTTACAAAAGGAACGACCTTCCGCACGACGACTTTCGACGGTTACGACCCGGAGGAAATCATGCTGATTTTGCAATACCGCTGGGAAGACGAAAAAGGCAACATCCACGCCAAAAGGGTGGGCACGGCCTTTTATCATATCGAAAAGACCTCCAATGGTTGGGTGAAGGATTTGCGGGTGCCTGTCATTTATGGCGATGCGCGCAAGTCGCCGAATTACAAGCCTTATATGAATTTGGTCTCGAAAGAACGTCCGTTTTTCGCCTTGAACAAAAAAGGGGAGAAAAAGCCTATTCTTGAAGAATCGTGGGCCGATGCCAATAGCCCTGTCACCCACGCCATTATGATGATTACATCAGGCAGTTGTGGTGCTTTCATCGGTGCCTTGGACAACGTGCTTTGGGTGGATAATGTGAGGTTGGAGTATTAGAAAAATTAGTCAATACTTTCAATGCGTGGCGTCGTGGTCGGCCTTGCGGATGAGCACGCAGAGCGGGATGGTCTCTGATTCCTTGTATTCGCTTTTGTAGTATTGGTACGACGGTTCGTGTTCGTTGCCCATGTGCCACCAGATGGCCATCATCTCGTTGTAGTTGAGTGGAAAGCCAATGGTCTTGATGAGTAGCATCATGGAGCGGCGTCCGTGGCCAAGTTTGCGCTTCTCCTTGTCGCATTGTGGTTTGCCGTCTTTCATGAAATAGACGTCGTGCTTGCACACATCGTGGAGCAGCGTGCTGAGCGTGACGCTGTCCTCGGGCAGTTCTTCAGCCGTGGCTTTGCCTTCGGCTATCCATTCGCTCCTGAGTTTCATGGCTAGGTCGTAGACCTGAAGGGAGTGGTGGGCCAGTCCGCCTTCGACATGGTTGTGAAAGCATACGCTGGCCGGCGCCGTGAAATAGCTTTTCTTTTCAAGCCAAATGATGAGTTTCTCCACGCCACTGCGGTTGGTGGCTCTGAGCAGGGCTTCGACCCTTTCCTGATCGGTTTGTGTTTCCATAGATGGGTGTTGATTTGGGTGCAAAGATAACGTTTTTTGTGGTATTAAGGTTTTAAAAAAACTTGCAAAACTAGGTTCAAAACTATTTGTGTCCTGTAAAATCGTTCCAATTATATCAGCGATTCCTATTTCCAGAATATTCTTGTTTTTATCAAGAATTAGCGAATTAGAGAAGCCTGCCGGAAGTGCAAGACAACGAGCTACGGAAATCCTTTTGGAATTAGAGACTTTCGCTGCGCTCAAGGAATGCGATGCGATTCCCGTAAATTCCAGCGCGAAGCGCCAACTTCAAGTAGGACAGAATTCAAATTTCTCTCATTCTCTAATTCTTGACAAAGAAAAAAAGAGAAGCCTGCCGGAAGTGCAAGACAACGAGCTACGGAAATCCTTTTGGAATTAGAGACTTTCGCTGCGCTCAAGGAATGCGATGCGGTTCCCGCAGATTCCAGCGCGAAGCGCCAACTTCAAGTAGGACAGAATTCAAAATTCTCTTTTCTCTCATTCTCTAATTCTTGACAAAGAAAAAGGCAACTATATACTTTTTGACCTATGTTGATTGCTAGAGTATTGTTTATTGTCGGGCAGCATCTCGGAGAGATGCGATTTCTGTTACCCCATACGTAGTGTGGGGCATGCGCATAACCCATAGATATGCTGGACGTCGCTACCCTACACTCCGCTACGCTCGTATAGGGTAACAGAAATGTGACCTCTTCGAGGTCGGCGGGTCTAATAATATATAGTTGCCAAGAAAAAAATGAACGGAGGATGTTAGTCCATTGAAAAGATTTAACGTCGTCGTCCTAAGGCATCAAAACTCAATCGTATAACTCCCATTTCCATATTCCTTGCCGAAAATGTCTGCCGTGATACCCACTGGGATGGTCACCTGCATCGTTTTCTTGTCTTTTTTCCGTTCCCAACGCACCCGCAAGGTTCCGTAGGGCGTTTCTTCCGTGACTTCCGTCCAGGTGATGCCCTCAGGGGTCTGAGGACAGATGCTCACCCGCCTATAGCCTGGCTGTGTGGGGATGATGCCGCCAAGGGCCTGATAGAACCAGCTGCCAATGCCGTTGTAGCAGTTGTGCAGCCGCGAGCGTTCGCCGTTCCACGACTCCCAGACGGCTGTCGCTCCGTTGTCCATCATATACAGATACCCCGGATAGTCGGTCTTTTTGAGCATACGGTAGATGAAGTCGCACTCGCCGGCAAGGGTGGCCCATTCGGTCAGGACGGGCACGCCGACAAGCCCGCAGGCAATGTGGTTGTCGTATAATTGTTCGGTTCGTTCCGTGAGTTTCCTTGCCACTAATGCGGTAAGCGTGTCGGGAACAGCACCCACGAGCATGGGATAGGCCATGTCTATTTGCGATCCTGTTCCGTAGGTCCCGTCTCCGTGGTAGAAAGTCTGGTGGATGTTGCGGTTCAGCGCCTCTAACTGTTCGGTATAGCGGATACTGTCCTGAACTATGCCGAGATGTGCGGCGATATGGGTCATGTCGCGCAGACACTGACTCATTGCGCAGTTGCTGACCAAGTCAATAGACTCCCGGTTTTTGACATCCACGCCTTTTGGCGCAAGCCAATCGCCTAATCCACAGTCTTTTCCATTCGCACTGCTGAAATACATTCCGTCTTCGATGGTCTGCTCGGCGAAGGCCAGCCACTGCTTCATGTAAGGGTAGCCTTTGGCTAAATTCCGGTCGTCGCCGTAACTCATGAAGGTGCGCCAGGGTGCCTGAATGATGAACGAGCACCAGTAAGGTCCGCCGCCCGCTTCGTGTGTGCTTGGAGCGGTGTTTGGCAGCGAGCCATCAGCTCTCACCACGTCATTCCAGGCCTGCAACCAGTTGTAGTAGAGTGGGGCGACCTCGTAAAGCGTCTGCACGGTTAGAGTGGAAGCATTGCCGTCGCCGCCGTATCCATGTTTTTCAAAACTGCCGCAATCGACCATATAGCCGTTGAAAGCCAGATTTTCGGTGGTGTAGGCCACCATGTCGTGAATGGCGCAGAGGTCGGCATCGGAGCAACTGAATGTGGCTCTCCGCGGATAGTCGGTCCTCATGCGGTGTACCTTGATGTCTTCGGGTTTTGGGGCGATGGGCAGGTTGACCAGCACAAGGTATTGGTAGGCCTGCTGGATGAATTTGTCGGTGAAGGTGTCGCCGCCTTCCGCGCCCGAACTGATGAGCGTGTTGTGCAGGAAGGTGAAGACAGTGCCGTCGTCGAATCTCGTGTCGGCAAAGCCCACGGTGGTCTCGTGACCCGCCGGAAGTTGTGGCAGCCTTATCTCGGGCAGACCGTTCACCACGCGTCCCATGTCGACGAACCACATATTCTCGCCGTAAGGCTCGATGCTCACGGCAGAAAAAGTCTCTTGTATGGTGCAAGGCTCGCACATCTGCTGTACGGCTTTTACTGAAACGGTAACGGTGTCGACCGCCACCCAAGGCAAGGTGTCGAGGGCCATGCCTGTAAGTGCTTTTGGAACCTGTCGTGCGTCGATGAGTTCTCCCGTGTAGTCGTCGTGAATCCAGGTGCCCAAGTCGCGGTAGCCGCTGGCGCAGCCTTGCCAGCTTTCATCGGTGGTGAGGACGGTGCGGCCGTCGAGGTCTAATTCTGCGCAGACCACTGCTCCGTCGTACACCGCTCCGAAATGCTTCCGGTACCAGCCTGCTCCGGTCCAAAAAACCAAGTCGTTTTCGCCTTTTTTCAGCAACCCTGAAACATCGTAGGTGTTGATGAGGGCGTGTTTGCTGAGTTGTGAAACGGCGGGTGTCAGGACGGCATCGTTCACCTTCTGTCCGTTAAGGTAAACTTCGTGGTAACCAAGGGAATTCACATGCAGCAAAGCCTGTGAGAAATCATCCGTGACCGTGAATTTCTTTCTTAAAAGGGCGGAATTGCCCGCAACGGCACCGATGTATCGTCCTTCGATTTGGTCGAGGATTCCGATACCGAATTGCTGCGGACTGCTCCATGGCGATGCGCCGTCGTGGTTCCACACCCTGACCCGCCACCAGCATTGCTGCCGTGATGAGAGGGGTGCGCCGCTGTATGGCACCATAACCTGTTCGGCGGATGCCACTTGTCCGCTTTGCCACAAATCCGCCTCGCCAGCCAGCAGCTTGTCTGCGGAAGAAGCCACTTCAATCTGATAGGCCACCTGCGTCATCGTTTTGTCGCAACGGGTCTTCCAACTGAAATGGGGCATGTCGGAGTCGATGCCCAAAGGCTCTTTCAGGCCTTCGCATTTCAAGTCATACACTTCGGGCGTGGCACTACAAGCGGCGAAGAGAAAGAACGCCAGCATGGCGAGAAGAGGGTAGATGTGTTTTTGCATAGACAGTGGCTTATAATTATGAACGGGCAAAGGTACGGAAATTATTGTTGCTGTTTATGTTTGTAGAAACGTTTCGCGAAACGCCTCTACGCTTCGCGACAGCGCATCATGGCGACAGCACCCACCCCGCGAAGCGTCCTTCCCGTCGTCATCCTCGCGGAGGCGGGGACGGGAATCTAATCTATAATTCCGCCAAAAACATTATAAAAGCCCGGAAACGAGCGGTTGCGAGTTTCCAAAAACCAAATGATGTTTTGTAAGTTTTGTGAACCCCAAAAAACAAAAAAACTCCGAGGGCATCATGCGACACCCTCGGAGGCCTATTCTTTCTCAAGTGTGGCGTTTCAGGAACTGGCAAAAGACTGAAACAAAAGCTAAGCTTTAGTCAGACGACTAAAGATGACAAATCAGGATGCGCTCTCAACGTGCATGGTCACCGCTCCGCCTTCAGTCCTTGGGCTGGTTGGGATGGCGGGCTGCTCCGTCGTGGCTGGCTCAACCGAAATCGTTGTCGGGGCGGCCTTGGCCTTCGATACGCCTTTGCTGTTCTCGTCGCTCACGATGGAGTTATAGACTTGCAACAGGGGCGTGTAGGTCGCAGCATCGATGGCCACCATCGACTCCAAGTAGCTGCCGATGGTGTTGAAGACTTCGATGACGCCTTTCTTCAAGACCGGCAACGGCTCGAGATGCTGTGCGGAGGCACTGGCGGCATCGACTTCCAGCTGACGCAGGTTGAGGTCATCGAGGGCTTGCGCCACCAATTGCACCTTGGCCGACAAACCTTCCAACGCGTTGACGTGAGGCAGCACCTCGGGCGAGTTCAGGTTGTTGAGCAGCGAGGCCGCGTCGTCTTCCTTGCGGGAGACGTTCTTGCGGGCGAAGCTGCCGTATTCAGCCATGACTTTCAGCACGGCAAGGGCATGTTCCTTCTGCGAGGCGTCGCCCGTGTAGCGGCACGCATCCACGGTGTGCTCCATGGCGACGATGCGCTCGGTGAGGGCCTTCGACTGCTCACGGATGCCTAACTTGACCGTGGTGATGTGAAGCTGGTTCGACAATGAGGCCTTGGCTGTGGTGAGCTTGACCTTGCAGACGCTGAGATTGGCGTCCAGTTCGCAGCCGTCCATATAGGACAGCATACGCGCTGCTGCGTTGCTGACGTGTGCAGCAGCAATGTTTTGATTCAGACGTTTCATAGAAAACGTTTTTGTGGTGTTGTCCCTGACACCGGTTTCTGATAAATAGCGTCGTGGGGCTGTCGACGCACCCGATTCATTTTGAATCGTTCCGTTACTGCAAGTTGCACCTCTTCGAATCAGGTTCAAAGAGGCTACGCGCCCGATGCACTTCTTGGCTTTTTCGGTTGTTTTGCTCCATCGGTAGGACCGAAAATCGACTTTTCGAGGATTTGGTCCGTGCATAGGTCTTTTTCCTCGACTTTTCGAGGATTTGGTCCATCGCAAGGTCTTATTTCTCGACACGTCGAGCATTTCGGTCCATCGGCATGACAAAATGTTCGAGATTTGGGACATTATGTCATACGCGAGGTCTTTTTTCTCGACACGTCGAGCTTTTTGTCCTTGGGTCGGACTTTTTTCTCGAGAAGTGGAAATTTGGTCCGGTAGGAGGAGTTTTTCAGTCGAAAAATCCAAAAAAGAAGCGTAGGGCAGGGATGATGGCTCGGGCGGGAGGCCTTTGCCATGCGTGAAGTCAACGTTTCCGCAACCATGCGGAAGATACAGATCCCAATCAGTAGTGGGATATGGGACATCCTCAGCGGCGAAAACTTTGCCGCTGCCGTTTGGAAAGACCGCTTCGGACAGGCGGTCATCTATATCGTTTCTATGGATAGAAGAGTCAGATAGGTATGCCGTGCAGTTTTTTATATTCCACATAAGTCATCAATTTTTTAGTTTGTCGGGGACCGCGACAGGAGAGCTTAGCCCCTTGCGAGGCGACGACATTCGCGGCAAGAGGTTCCCAA